>NZ_JBHXTE010000049.1:0-73142 GCF_042677545.1 Streptomyces sp. NPDC127108
GGGCGGGCGGCTGGGGGGGTTCCGGCGTTGGTGACCCGGGCCCCCCGCGCCCCCGTAGTCCCGGGGCCCGGGGCCCCGGGCCGGCCCGCGGGGGGGGCCCGGGCCGGGGCCCAGACGGCGGCTGATGCCGCGGCGAGAGCGGTGATCCGCTTGCGCACGTTCCCTCCTGAGGATCGGGTGGTGCGGGCCGTCCCACTGTGGCCCGCGCCGGCCCTCGCCGACTTGGCGCAGAGTGCGGTGAACCTTCGCATTCAGCGCGGCGCCGCGCGGCTCACCGCTCAGGCCGCCCGCCGTGCCCGCAGCCGGTGCCGGCGGATCAGGTTCGCGTACAGGCGCCCGCTGCCCTTCACCGTGCGGCGCTGCGTCGCGTAGTCGACGTGGACGAGGCCGAAGCGCTTGTCGTAGCCGTACGCCCACTCGAAGTTGTCCAGGAGGGACCAGGCGTAGTAGCCCGCGAGGGGTGCGCCCCGGCGGGCGGCGCGGGCGCAGGCCGCGAGGTGTTCGCGCAGGTACCGGGCGCGCTCGGGGTCGTCGACCGAGCCGTCGGCGCGGACCACGTCGGGGTAGGACGAGCCGTTCTCGGTGACGTAGAGCCTGCGCGCGCCGTAGTCCTCGGTGAGGCGCAGGAGCAGGGTCTCCAGGCCGTTCGCGTCGATCTCCCAGTCCATGCCGGTGTGCCGTCGGCCCGGGCGGTGGACCTGGTGGGCGTGCGGGGGCGGGCCCGCGGGGTCGTCGGTGACGTGGGCCGGGAAGTAGTAGTTGAGGCCCAGCCAGTCCAGGGGCTGGGCGATGGTGTCCAAGTCGCCCTGCCTTTCGGGGAGTTCGACGCCGTACACCGCCCGCATGTCCGCGGGGAAGCCCCGGCCGTGCAGTGGGTCGAGCCACCAGCGGTTGGTGTGGCCGTCGACGCGCCGGGCCGCGGCGACGTCCTCGGGGCGGGACGTGGCGGGCTCGACGGGGGAGAGGTTGTTGACGATGCCGACCTCGGCGGAGGGGGCGGCGGCGCGGATGGCCTGAGTGGCGAGGCCGTGGCCGAGCAGCAGGTGGTACGAGGCGTGCACGGCGGCGCCGATGTCGGTGAGGCCGGGGGCCATGCGGCCCTCCAGGTGGCCGATCCAGGCCGAGCAGAGCGGTTCGTTGAGCGTGGCCCACTGCCGCACCCGGTCGCCGAGGCGCTCGGCGACCACGGCGGCGTACGCGGCGAAGTGCTCGGCGGTGTCGCGCGCGGGCCAGCCGCCGCGGTCCTGGAGCGCCTGCGGCAGGTCCCAGTGGTAGAGGGTGACGTTCGGGGTGATGCCCGCCTCCAGGAGGGCGTCGACCAGCCGGTCGTAGAAGGCGAGCCCGGCCGCGTTGACCGGCCCGTCGCCGCCCGGCACGACGCGCGGCCAGGCGACGGAGAAGCGGTAGGAGTCGACGCCGAGTTCCTTCATCAGGGCGATGTCCTCGGGCCAGCGGTGGTAGTGGTCGCAGGCCACGTCGCCGGTGTCGCCGCCCGCGACCTTGCCGGGGGTGCGGGAGAAGGTGTCCCAGATGGACGGGGAGCGGCCGTCATCCCCGGCGGCTCCCTCGATCTGGTACGCCGACGTGGCGACCCCCCAGGTGAACGGGTGGGGGAGCGCGGCGAGGTCGGAGGCGTCGGTCACGGAGTTCCTTTCGGCGGGGGGTGTGCGGGGCGGGCGGGGCGGGGCGGCGGTCACTTGACCGCTCCGGCGGTGAGCCCGGCGACGAGGTAGCGCTGCAGGAGCAGGAATCCGGCGACCACCGGCACGCTGACGACCAGCGAGGCGGCCATGACCTGGTTCCAGTACACGTCGTTCTGCGTGGAGTAGCCCTGGAGGCCCACGGCGAGGGTGCGGGTGGTGTCGTTGGTCATCACCGAGGCGAAGAGGACCTCGCCCCAGGCGGTCATGAACGCGTAGACGGCGACGGCCACGATGCCGGGAATCGCGGCGGGCACGACGACCCGGAACAGCGCGCCCAGCGGACCGCACCCGTCGACGAGCGCGGCCTCGTCCAGTTCCTTGGGCACCGAGTCGAAGTACCCGATCAGCATCCAGATGGAGAACGGCAGCGAGAACGTGAGATAGGTGAGGATGAGGCCCGCGCGGGAGCCGAAGAGCGCGATGCCCGTCGCGTTGCCCACGTTGACGTAGATGAGGAACAGCGGCAGCAGGAAGAGGATGCCCGGGAACATCTGCGTGGACAGCACGGTCACGGTGAACACGCGCTTGCCGCGGAAGCGGTAGCGGCTCACCGCGTACGCCGCGAACACCGCGATGACGACGGAGCACACCGTCGCCGCGCCCGCCACGATCAGTGAGTTCACGAAGTAGTCCGCGAGCGGCACCGTCGTCCAGATGTCGACGTACGGCCGGAACGTGACGGTGGACGGCACCCAGCGGAAGCTCCCCGCGACGTCCTGGAGGGGCTTCAGGGAGCTGGACACCATGACGTAGACCGGGACCAGGACGAACCCGGCGAGGAGGGTGAGGAAGACGCGGCGCAGCCACAGGAACGAGCGGGGCGGCGCCATCGGCGAGCGCCGCCGCGCGGTGGCGGGCACGGGCGGGGCCTTGGTCGCGCTAGCCATCGGTGGCCCTCCTTCCACGGGAGGTGAGGAGCAGGTACGCGGCCGTCACCACGAGCAGGAAGGCCAGCAGCAGGACCGACATCGCCGAGCCCGTGCCGAAGTTCCAGGTCACGAACGACGACTGGTAGATGTGGATCGAGATGAGGTCCGCCGACTCCGGCGCCGACTCGCCGAACAGCAGGTACGGCGTGTTGAAGTCGTTGAAGGTCCACAGGAAGAGGACCAGGACGAGGACCTGGTTGACCGGCCGCAGCGAGGGCAGCGTGATGCGGCGGATCTGCTGCCACATCCCGGCGCCGTCGATGGCGGCCGCCTCGTACAGCTCCTTGGGGATGTTCTGCAGACCGGCCGTCACGATGAGGAAGACGAACGGCCAGTGCTTCCACACCGAGACGGTGGCGAGCGCGAAGAAGCTGTTGTCGCCGATCAGCCAGAACGGCCGGCCGTCGGTGATCCCGAGCTGGTCGTGCAGGACGTGGTTCACCAGGCCGTTGTCGCGCTGGAACATGAACGCCCAGGTGATCACGGCGGCGTACACGGGCAGCGCGTACGGAGTGAGGAACAGGGCGCGGAGCAGGCCCCGGCCGCGGAAGTGGTCCTGGAGGAACAGCGCGGCGGCCGTGCCGATCAGCCAGCACAGGCCCACCGACACGACGGTGAACGCGCACGTGACGAAGAACGAGTGCAGCAGCGCCTCGCCGACGGGCGCGTCGAAGTCGACCGACAGGGAGTAGTTGTCGAACCCGGCCCAGGGCGCGGCGCCCCAGTCGCGGATGTAGAACTGCGTGAGCTCCTTGAAGCTCATGAAGATGCCCACGGCCATCGGGATCAGATGGACGAGCAGTTCGAGCAGCAGCGCCGGAAGCAACAGGAAGTACGGCAGGGCGAGGCGGCGCAGCCGTCCGCGCGGACGGCGTGCGCGCGGCCGCGGACCGGGGCCCTCAGTGTGCGCGGCCGCCGCGGCCGCCTCGTCGTGGGCGGTGGTCAGAGCGGTCATGGCGCGGCTCAGCCCTTCGGCATCTGCTGCTGCGCCTTGGTCAGCGCCGACTTGACGGAGTCCGTGGTCACCGGACGGCCCTCGGCGGCGTCGGCGAACAGCTCCTTGATGGCGGTGCCCACCGTCGTCTCGAACTGCGACTCGTTGGGGACCTGGGGCAGCGGCGCCGCGCTCTTGGCGAGCGTGTCGCGCAGCACGGCGGTCTCCGGGCGGGCGAACGCCGGGTCGGACTGGGCGGCCCTCACCGGGGGGATCGAGCCGTAGGCCTTGTTGAGACCGGTCTGCTCGGCGTCGCTCGTCATGAACTTCACGAACTTGACCGCGCCGTCGAGGTTGTCGGTGTTCTTGAAGACCGCCAGATTGATGCCCGCGACCATCGAGTTGACCTGCTTGCCGGTGCCCGGCGTCCCCGAAGGCACCGGCACCGGGGCGACTCCCCAGTCGGCGGGCTTCATGCCGTGCGCCTCGAAGGTCGTCGCGGCCGCCTGCCAAAGCACCATCGCCGTCCTGCCCTTGGCGAAGTCCTGAAGGGACTGGTTGCGCGCGTACTCGGCGTTGCCCGGCGCGATGATCTTGTCCTTGGCCATGAAGTCGACGTACTGCTTCACGGCGGACACCGCGCCGGGGGACGTGAACGTCGGCTTCCCGGCCGCGTCGAAAAAGTCCGCGCCGTGCTGTTTGCCGAGGACATGGGCCTGGTGGATGTTGTTCACCAGGTTCGAACCCTCCGCCCCCAGCGCCCACTTGCCGTCCTTGGAGAGCCTCTTGCCGTCGGCGACCAGCTGCTCCCAGGTCGCGGGCGGCTTCTCGATGCCCGCGTCCTCGAACATCTTCTTGTTGTAGTAGAGGGCGTACGCCAGTGAGTACAGCGGCACCGCGGCGGGGTCCTTGCCCCGCGCGCCCGTCGAGCCGAGCGCGGCGGGCACGAACCGGTCCTTGCCGCCGATCTTCCCGAACCGCTTCGCGTCCCACGGCAGCAGCGCGCCGCCCGCCTGGAGCGACGACGACCAGGTGTTGCCGATGTTGAGGACGTCCGGGCCCTGGCCCGAAGTGGTCGCCGCCAGAATGCGCTTGAGCAGGTCGGACCAGGGGATCACCTCCAGCTTGACCTCGATCCCGGTCTGCTCCTCGAACTTCTTGAGCCGGGGCGCGAGGATCTTCTTGTCGGCCTCGATGTTCGGCCCCTGGTTCGACGCCCAGTACGTGTGCGTCTTCGGCGAGTCGTTGCTCCCGCCGCCCGTGGCGGTGCCGCCGCCGCACGCGGTGGCGGTGAGAGCGGTGACCGCCGCGAAGGCGGCTGCGGCGCGGAGTCTGCGCATGACGGATGCGCCCCTTTCCGGGGAGGATCTCGGCGGTGGCTGCGCCCAAGTGCCGCGCGTGCAGCCGCGTCGGGGGTCCGGTGAGCGGTACGAGGGGCCCCCGTGACGGTTGTGTTCAGCGCTTGAACGAGCTTCACGACTTAATTTAGGACGTGAGTTAAATCCTGAAGACAAGTCGCGTCAAGAGGTTCGGCACGGGTATGTTGCGAACGGGGAGAGGAGCCACATGGCCGAGCGGAACAGCAGAACCGTGCGTGACCTGCGCCTGGGCAACCGGGCTTCGGTACTGCGCCGGTTGTACTTCCACGGGCCGATGAGCCGCCAGGCCTTGGGCGGCGCGACCGGGCTCAGCTCCGGCTCCGTCAGCAACGTCGTCGCCGAACTCACCGCCGACCACCTCTTGGAGGAGGCGGGCGTCGTCGAGTCCGACGGCGGCCGCCCCCGCACCCTGCTGCGCGTGGCCCCCGGCAGCGGCCATCTGATCGGCGTGGACGTCGGCGAGACCCGCGTCCGCGTCGAGGCCTTCGACCTCGCCCTCACCGAACTCGCCCGCACCGACCGCCCGTTGACCCCGACCGGCCATGACGTCGAGGCCATCGTCGCCCACATCCGCGACGGCGTGGCCGAGGTCACCGCCGCCGCCGGGCTCACCGCGGGCGAGGGCCTGATCGGCGTCGGCGTCGGCGTCCCCGGCATCGTCGAGACGTCCGTCCCCGGCGGCGCCCTCGTCCACGGCCAGACCGTCGGCTGGGACGCGGTGCCGCTGGAGTCCCTGCTCCGCGATGCCGTCCAACTCCCGCCGGACACCGCGTACTTCATCGACAACGGCGCCCGTGCGCTCGGCCAGGCCGAGATGTGGTTCGGCGGCGGCCGCGGGGTGCGCGACGCCGTCATCGTCCTGTTCGGCTCCGGCGTCGGCGCGTGCATCGTCACCGACGGCGTCATCCATGGGGGAGCCCACGGCGGGCCGGGCGAATGGGGGCACCTGACCGTCCATGTGCGCGGGCGGCGCTGCCGGTGCGGGGCGCTGGGCTGCCTGGAGGCGTACGCGGGGGCGGAGGCGCTGCTCGACCGCTGGCGCGAGGCGGGGGGCGAGCCGCCGGAGACGGGGGAGGAGAGCGGGGTCGCCGCGCTGCTCGCGGCCGCCCACCCCGAGGACGGCGGCGCCGCCGACCCCGTGGCGCGGGCCGTCCTCGACGAGACCGCCGAGTATCTGGGCGCGGGCATCTCCGGCCTGGTGAACCTCTTCGGCCCCGAACGCGTCCTCGTCGGCGGCTGGGCCGGGCTCGCCCTCGGCCCTCGTCTCCTCCCCGCCGTCCGCGAGCACGCCGCCGCGTACTCCCTGCGCCATCCCGCGGCCCGCGTCACCGTGGCGCTCGGCGAGCTGGGCCCGGACGCGGTGACGGTGGGCGCGGCGACGCTGCCGCTCGCGGACTTCCTGGCGCGGGGCGGGCGGCGGCGGGAGGAGACCGGGGAGGCGCCGGGGGCAGGGCCGTTGCTGGGCCCGGCGTCCCGGGCGGCTCTCTGACCCGGCCCCCGGCTCCCGCTCGGTCATTTCCGGGCGGGCCTGCTCACTTCGCCAGGAAGGCGACCAGCGCCTCGTTCACCTCCTCGGCGTGGGTCCAGAGCAGGCCGTGCGGGGCGCCCTCGATCTCGACGTACGTGGAGTCCGGCAGGATCTCGCGGAACGCGCGGGCGGTGGCGTCGATCGGCAGGATGCGGTCGGCGGTGCCGTGCAGGAGCAGCGTGGGGACGCCGGAGGCGGCGATCGCGGCGGAGTCGTCCCGGAAGTCTGTGGTCCAGGTCGGCACGGCCGCGACCGAGGCGTGGGCGGACGAGCCCGCGGCCACGTTCCAACTGGCGCGCAGCGCCGCCTCGCTGAGCCGGGAGCCGAGGGTCTCGTCGGTGTTGTAGAAGTCGGCGTAGAACGCGTCGAAGTAGGCGTACCGGTCGGCCTTCACGGCGGCGAGTATGCCGTCGAAGACGGACTGGTCGACGCCGCGCGGGTTGTCGTCCGTCTTGAGCAGGAAGGGCTGGAGCAGCCCGAGGAACGCGGCCTTGCCGACGCGCTCCGTGCCGTACGTCGACAGATAGCGGGTGACCTCGCCGCTGCCCATCGAGAACCCGACGAGCACCGCGTCGCGCAGGTCCAGCGTGCGCATCAGGATGTCGAGGTCCGAGGCGAAGGTGTCGTAGTCGTAGCCGGTCGTCGGCAGGCTGGAGCGGCCGAAGCCGCGGCGGTCGTACGTGATGACGCGGTGCCCGGACTCCAGGAGGGCCGGCACCTGCTTCTCCCAGGAGTGCCCGTCCAGCGGGTAGCCGTGGATGAGCACCACGGGGCGGCCGGTGCCGTGGTCCTCGTAGTAGAGGTCGATCGACGCGCTGTTCTCGGTACCGACGGTGATGTACGGCATGGCAGTCCCTCTCGTTCCCTCTGGTCGTCTGACGTGCTGACGTAGGAACACCGTACACGATTACATCGCGCGCGATGCAATCGTTCGCGTTGTGCTCTCGCTTACAGTGGTCCGTATGGAAGGCACCAGGGAAGACAAGTCACCACTGGCCGAGCTGCTCTGCTTCGACCTCTACGCGGCCTCGCGCAGCGTCACGTCCGTGTACCGGGTCCTCCTCGACCCGCTGGGGCTGACCTACCCCCAGTACCTGGTGATGCTGGTGCTGTGGCGACGGGACGAGAGCACGGTCCGTGAGCTGGTGGAGGAACTGCAGCTCGACTACAACACGCTGTCCCCGCTCCTGAAGCGGCTGGAGACGCGGGGCCTGCTGGAGCGCCGTCGCCGCCCGGACGACGAGCGCTCGGTCGCTGTCGTCCTCACCGCCGAGGGACGCGCGATGCGACAGCAGGCGGCGCACGTGCCAGCGGCGATCGGGGAGGCGATGGGCGTGGACGACTCCGAGATCGCGGCGCTGCAGGGGGTGCTGCGGAGGATCACGGTCAACGCGGGGGCTCGGGCGGCGGAGTTGGGCGGGCGGCGGTCCTAGGCGGCATTCCCGGTCGGCGCGCGGGTCCGTCGGTGGTGGCCCTGCGGCCGGGGCGCGCCCACCTGTCATGATCATCTCGTCGTGTTCCATGGTGGGAGGCAAGAGATGGCGATAACGCTGCCCGACGGGCTGGCCACGCCGGCGCTGGTCGTCGATCCGGACGTGCTGGACAGGAACATCTCGCGGATGGCCGAGGCCTCGCGGGACCAAGGGTTCGCCCTGCGTCCGCATGCCAAGAGCCACAAGTGCGCGCAGATCGCGGACCGTCAGCTCCGATCCGGCGCGCGCGGTCTTTCGGTGGCCACGATCGGCGAGGCCGAGGCGTTCGCCCGCGCGGGCGTGGACGACCTGTTCATCGCCTACCCCGTGTGGCTCGACGCCGACAAGGCGCGGCGGCTGCGCCGGTTGGCGGACGACGCCGCTGTGCGAGTCGGTGTGGAGTCGGTCGAGGGCGCGCGGCGGCTGGGGGACGCCGTGCGTGGCAGCGCCCGGGCGGTCGAGGTGCTCGTCGAGGTCGACAGCGGGAGCCACCGGACGGGGGTGCGGCCCGACACCGCCGGCGAGGTGGGCGAGGCGGCGGCCGACGCGGGCCTGGACGTGGTCGGTGTGTTCACGTTCCCGGGGCACGGCTACGGCCATGACGCCCGGGCGCGCGAGCGGGCCGCGCGGGACGAGGAGCGCACGCTGGGGGAGGCCGCACAGGTGCTGCGGGACCTCGGGCTCGGCGTCCGCGTGGTCAGTGGCGGGTCGACTCCGACGGTGGGGCAGTGGCAGCCCGGCACGGTGAACGAGTTGCGGCCCGGTGTCTACGTCTTCAACGACGCCACCCAACTGGCCATCGGCACCTGCGGGGCGGAGGACCTCGCGCTGGTCGCGGCGGCGACGGTGATCAGCGTTCCCGCCCCGGACCGCTTCGTGCTGGACGTCGGCAGCAAGGTCCTCGGCTCCGACCGGTCGTCCTGGGTGACGGGTCACGGCTACCTGCCGCAGTTCCCGCAGGGGGCCGTCACAGGGCTGTGGGAACACCACGCCGTGGTGCGCCTTCCGGAAGGGGTTCGAGGGCCACGCCTGGGGTCGTTGGTCGCTGTCGTCCCCAACCACGTCTGCACGCCCGTGAACCTCGCCGATGAGCTGCTGGTCGTCCGCGAGCACGAGGTGATCGACCGCTGGCAGGTCACAGCACGCGGTGCCAACACCTGAACGTCACGCCTGGGCCCGGCGCCTCGGCGGTCCACCGCGAAATCCGGTCAGGCGGAACGCGCCCTGACGCGTCCTGTCGTGTGTGACTAGTCCAGAACCAACGTTCGACAAACAACCTCACGCCGAGAGAGACCCCACCGGCCCCACTGACCTCACTGACCCCCTTGGCCCCACCGGCCCTCACGCCGCCGGACCCGACACCGACCCCGCCGAGGAGCCGACGGACGCCGAGCAGACCGAAAAGGAAACCGGGCCGGAGCGGCTTCCCGCCCGGGAGACCTGGACCGTCCTGTACCGCCACTTCAAGCCGCACCGCGGCATCGTGGCGCTCGGCGCGCTGTTCACGCTCATCGGCGCCGCGACCGGCCTCGCGCAGCCGGTCGCGGTCGAGCAGTTGGTGAGCCGGCTCCAGGACGACGAGTCGATCACCTCGATCCTCGTCCTGCTCACGGGGCTCCTGGTGATCGGGACGGCCGTCGAGTCCGTCGGCAGCTACATCCTGGAACGCACCGCGCAGTCCGTCGTCCTCGACTCCCGCCGCTCCCTCATCGGCCGCCTGCTGCGCCTGAAGGTCGCGGAGATCGAGCGCGTGCAGCCCGGCGACCTGATGTCCCGCGTCACCTCGGACACCACGCTCCTCCAGGCCGTCACCACGCAGGCCGTGGTGTCCGCGTTCTCCGGGGCGCTGACCGTCGTCGCGACCATCGTGATGATGGCCTTCATGGACCCGATGCTCCTCGGCGTCACGCTCGGCGTGATCGTCCTCATCGGTGCCGCCACCGGCCTGGTGATGCCGAAGATCTCCAAGGCCACCCAGCGTTCCCAGGAGGCCGTGGGCATGATCTCGACGGCCCTGGAGCGGGCCTTCGGCGCGTTTCGGACGCTGAAGGCCTCCGGCGCGGAGGAGCGCGAGGTCGCCAAGGTCGAGGCGGCCGCGCAGGAGGCCTGGCGGCACGGCGTGAAGTCCGCCAAGTGGCAGGCCGTGGCATGGAGTTCGATGGGTTTCGCCATCCAGGTCTCGTTCCTCGCGGTCCTCGGCGTCGGCGGCGCCCGCGTCGCCTCCGAGGCGATCTCCGTCGCGACCCTCGTGGCGTTCCTGATGCTGCTCTTCTACCTGATCGACCCGGTGAGCCGCCTCGTCGACGCCGTCACCCAGTACCAGGTGGGCTCCGCCGCCGTGGCCCGCATCGTGCAGGCGGAGCGGATGGAGACCGAGGAAGCCGCCGCCGTCGAGGACCAGGCCGCTCGACCGGGGCGGGCGGTGGGCCGCCGGGCAGCCGCGGAGCGGCCCGCCTCCGTCCTCTTCGAGGACGTCACGTTCCGCTACCGTCCCGACCTCCCCACCGTCCACCACGGCGTGACCTTCGCCGTCCCCGGCCCCGGCATGACGGCCTTCGTCGGCCCGTCCGGCGCGGGCAAGACCACCGTCTTCGGGCTCGTGGAGCGCTTCTACGACGCGACGGGCGGCCGCGTCCTCGTCGACGGCCGCGACGTACAGGACTGGCCGCTCGCCGAACTGCGCGCGACCATCGGGTACGTCGAGCAGGACGCCCCCGTCCTCGCGGGCACCCTGCGCGAGAACCTGCTGTTCGCCGCGCCGGACGCCACCGACGCCGACATCCACGACGTCCTCGTACAAGCACGCCTCGACAGCCTCGTGGAGAAGCTTCCCGACGGACTCGAGACCGTGGTCGGCCACCGCGGCTCCAAGCTCTCCGGCGGCGAACGCCAGCGCGTGGCCATCGCCCGCGCCCTGCTGCGCAAGCCCCGGCTGCTGCTCCTCGACGAGGCGACCTCGCAGTTGGACGCCGTCAACGAGCTGGCACTGCGCGACGTCGTCGCCGAGGTGTCGAAGACCGTCACGGTCCTCGTCGTCGCGCACCGCCTGTCGACGGTCACGCTGGCCGACCGGATCGTCGTCATGGACGCGGGCCGGGTCCGCGCGGTCGGCACCCACGACGAGCTGGTCGAGGGGGACCCGCTGTACGGCGAGCTGGCCGCGACGCAGTTCCTGGCGACGTCGTCCTGAGCGGGGGCGTGAACGGGTCCTGACCGGTGCGGGGACGGCGGCCGCGGCGCGCGCGGCCGCCGCCTCCGCCGCGCCCGCAGCCCGGTGGACGTGGCGTCCCGCGTTCGTGGAATGCGGCGCTCCACGACCCGTGGAAGGCGACGCCCCACGCCGGGAAAAACTGCCGGGACCCGGCGCCGAGCCATCGCTATCGTGACCCCATGACCGACTTGACCTTGGATCGCTACGCCGCTGAAATCATCGCCCAGACCGAGCAGTTGACCGCCTCGATCAAGGGCGCGGACCTCGCCGCCCCAGTGCCGACCTGCGCCGGCTGGAGCCTCGGTGACCTCCTGCGGCACCTGGGTGGCGCGCACCGCTGGGCCGAGGAGATCGTCCGCACCCGGGCGACGGGCCCGGTGCCCGACGACCAGGTGAACGACGTGTCGGGCGACGACCGGGCGGACGTCGCCGCGCTCGGCGCCTGGCTGAGCGAGGGCGCGGCCCTGTACGCGGACGCCCTGCGGAAGGCGGGACCGGACGCGCGGGTGTGGACGGTGGCGCCGGGCGGCACCCCGGTGTTCTGGGCGCGCCGCATGACGGTGGAGACCGTGGTGCACCGCGCGGACGCGGTCGCGGCCGTCGACGGGACGTACACCCTGGACCACGACGTCGCCCTCGACGCCCTGGCCGAGTGGCTCGGCTTCCTCGAACTGCCGCAGGTCTACGAGTCCGTCGAGGCGATGCGCGGGCTGCTCGGGCCCGGCCGGACCGTCCACTTCCACGCGACGGACGCGGCCCCCGGGACGGAGGGCGACTGGCTGATCGACCTCACCGGCGTCGCCCCCGCCGTGCGGCGCTCCGGACCGGGGGAACGCACCCCCGGGGAAGCGGCCGTGAGCCTGCGCGGCTCGGCGGCGGCGCTGCTGCTCCTCATGTACCAGCGGGGCTCCGTCCTGGACGACGCGGTGGAGATCGTCGGGGACCGGGAGCTGTTCCAGGAGTGGCGGGAGGGGGCCAGCGCCTGGCTCCGGAGGTGAGGAGGCAGGCGCTCTGCCGCAGCGCCCCCCGACCTCGTCGCACCTGGTGGGGGCCGAGGGTCCGGGCCTCAGTCGGGCAGCCCCCAGAAGGATCCGCGCAGACCGACCCCGGCGAAGTAGGCGGAGGCGGAGGCGGGGTCACGGCGGATGTAGCCCGGGTCGAGGCGTCCGGTGTACCAGTCGCTCGCGAAGCGCCACAGGGTGCCCAGATCCATGACGTGGCCCCGCTGGTGGCCCGTCCGCCGCAGCCAGGCGTCGACGCAGTCGCTGGAGCAGAACAGGCGCTGGTTGCCGCAGGTGTGCACGACGTCGTCCCAGACCCGGTCCATGGGGACGAGGAAATGGGCCACCTGGTCGCCGTCCGGGGGCGCGTCGCGGCCCACCACCCAGGCGTGCGGGGTGTCGCAGGCCGAGCAGCGGGTGGCGACCAGGACGTCGGGCTCGTCCCTGAGCAGATGGGGCAGGGCGAACGAGTCCCAGGCGCAGCCGCCCCACCACAGCGTGCGCGCCCCCATGACGGAGAAGCCGAGCGGCACCGACGCGAAGGGGTGGGCCATGACGACGCGGTCGTGGTCCTGGGGGTCCAGGACCACGTCGTGGCTCTCGTGCAGGGCGCGCAGCTCCTGACGCGCCTGATCGGGGGCGAGCCCGGTGAGCGCGGCGAGTTCCGGTACGCCCGGAGCGCGGCCGGTGCGGGCGAAGCCCTGGTAGACGGCCAGGCGGACCCGCTCCGTCCGGTCAGGGCCCGTCGGTGCCGCTGAAGCGTTCCCGGTCATGCTCGTGACTCCTTCGCGGGTCGAGGCGGTGCGTCCAGGGTGCGCCCCGGAGCCGCGCGACGCTTGAACGCTCGTGCGGCACCATGGAGACATGAGGACCACCGGGGAGCGTGCCGCCTACTGGCGGGTTCCCGGGCTCGCGCTGGAGGCCATGGACGCCCGCTTCGAGCGGTACGCGTATCCCCTGCACGCCCACGACACGTGCTCGTTCGGCGTCACCGACGTCGGCGCCCAGTCGTTCGTGTGCAGGGGAGAACGGCACGTCAGCGCGGCCGGCCTCGTCATGGTGTTCAACCCGGACGAGCCGCACGACGGACAGTCGGCCGTCCGCCACGGCTACCGCTACCGGATGCTGCACCTCGGCGAGGACCTCGCCCGCGACGTGCTCGCCGACGCCGCCCCCGGCGGTGCCGGGCTGCCCCTCTTCGGCACTCCGGTGGTGGACAGCCCGGCCCTGGCCCGAGCCGTGGCCCGCCTCCACACCGCAGTCGTCGAGAGCGTCCCCCGACTGGTCGTCGAGGAACGCCTCACCACCGCCGTGCTCGCCCTGAGCAGGCACGCTTCGACGAGTCCTGCCCGGCTGCCGGACGGTCCCGGCCGGGTGGACCCGGCCGCCCTCGCACGCGCCCGCGACGTGCTGCGGACGCGGTTCGCCGACAACATCTCCGCCGACGATCTCGCCCGGGCCGCCGGCTGCAGCCGCTTCGCGCTGTACCGGGGTTTCCGCGCGGCGTACGGCTTCGCGCCCAGCGACTACCAGCGCGATCTGCGGCTGCGCCGGGCCCGCGCACTCCTGGCCGAGGGCCGGGCGCCCGCGACGGCGGCCGCCGAGGCGGGCTTCGCCGACCAGGCTCATCTCACCCGGTGGTTCCACCGCACCTACGGCGTCACCCCCGCCGCCTACCGCGCGGCCTCGGGAGCCGCTCGCCCGAAGTCGTCTCTCACGCCCCGCACTTGAGCTTGTACTCGACGATGTAGGCGCGGTTGCCGCGCCCTCGCTTGCGGTACGTGGGGTGTTGCTGCCAGGGCCCCGGCGGCCAGGGGCCCGGCTGTGCGGGCCGGGGCGGAAGCTCGTCCCGCTCGTCGGGGGCGGGGTCGGCGCGCGGCGCGGGGTCCAGGGCACGGACCGGCCGCGCGGTCAGATGGCGGACGCGGTCGTGGAACCCGCCCATGGGCAGGGGGAGTTCGACGTCGTCATCGACGAACCGCACCGCCACGGCGGCGTACTCCATGACGGCGACGGCGACGGGCGGCCAGGACCGTAACGTCGCTCGATTGGTCATCCTGAGGATGCCCAGCATCCGCAGTGTGGCCGCCACGCTGACGGCCGGCGGCTCCGTGGGCCATTCCAGTTTCAGCAGCGGGGCGCCCCGTTCGGGCCGGGGAGCACGGCGGGGGAGGGGATCGTCGGCTTCCGGAGCGGGCAGGGCGGCGTCGGGGGTCTGCTGTTTCCACCAGGCCGCCTCGTCGGTCTCGCCGAGAGTGAGGTGGTGGAGGTAGAGGCAGTAGGCCGCCGCCGTCTCCCCGGCTCCTGCGGCGTACTGCCACAGGAAGCGGGCGGTATGAGCGCTGTCGTTGAGCCGCAGCATGCAGCCGAGGACGAGCGCGCCCGAAGGGGTGGGCAGGAACTCGGTGAGGAAGTCGGTCACCGACGCCAGGGGCGTGGTGGTCACGACGGCCTCGCACAGGATCCGCAGATCGCCGTCGGCCGCCCGAGCCATGGCATGGCCCGGCCCTTCGGCTGGGGCCGGGCGTGGCGGCAGGGCGGGTCGGGTCGGCACCGGGTCGTGGGGGGCAGGGGATTCATCGAGCAGCAGAGCGCCCTCGAGCAGCTCATCAATCGGTGAGGTCACCGGGGTGTCCCTCCTAGGTGGTGGTGCGGAGATTTGCCGTCAGATGGCGTTTGGCGTGCCGGTCGGCCGCGCGGACGGTGGCGCACGGGACGCCGAGGAGTTCGGCGACGTCGCTGTCCCGCAGCCCGCGCAGGTGCAGCAGCACGATGACGTCGAGATGCAGGGCGGGCAGGCGGCGGATCGCGTCGAAGAGGTCGAGGGTCTTCGCGATCCGGGCGAGCGGGTCCGCGGCGTCGCGCTGGGCACGGGTGTCGAACGCGGCCTCGGCGAGCGCGGGATGGCCGTCGCAGTGCGGGGCGCGCTCCATGACGGTCTGGCGCAGGAGCCGCCACGCGTACTGCTCGGGCCGCTCGCTGGCCAGGGCGTCCGGCCAGAGGATCAGGAGCAGGTAGAACACGTCGCTGACGGACCGCTTCGCCTCACCGGCCCGGCGCTGGAACGTCGCCGCGTACGCGGTGTAGTTCGTGCGGTGGGTGTCCCTGAAGGCGAGGAAGTCCCGCGGGGGCCGCTGGCCGAGCAGCCCGTTCTCCCGCTCCTTGGCCAGGGCCTTGTGTATCCAGTTGAGGCGCTTGTCGGCCTCCTGGGCGGCGCGGACCCACTGGGCCCGGATGTCCGCGAGTGCCGGGTCGGGCAGGCGCAGGGCGACCAGCAGGTCCCGGGTGATCTGCCAGCGGGGGTAGCGGCCGATGGCCCGCAGCAACTCGGAGATCTTGGAGCGCGGCCAGTTCGCCTCCTTCTCCAGCTGAATGAACGTCAGACCACTGTCGTGATAGGCGCCGCGCAGATGCTCAAGCCAGGCCCGGTGGGCCGGCTTGGTGCCCTCGGCGATGGGCCCCAGCTTGCGCCCGGGGCGCTGGTGGCGGGCGCCTTTCGGAGCCGGCTGTGCGCTCACCGAGCGCCCTCCCCGGTGTCGGCACCGGGCGGGGGCGTACGTAATCCGTCCGCCCGAGGGCTTGTCTGTGGCCTGTACATCAGGCTCCTTCACTCACGTCATCGTCGTGCTTTCTGGTACGTGGAACAGCTCCTGCGGCGCTCACCGGCGCCCCCACCCCAGGAACTGCAAGCCAGCATGGGCCGCACGCGCCCCGACGGCGAGCTGATCGAACGGTTCGGGAACATTGAGCGACGGTCGGCCGGCGAGGTCACACAGGCCGCGGCTCGGCGTTGCCCGCCGCATTTCGGGGCAGAAGTGCCGTGCGGGCGACGGAGGTTGTCTGCGACTGGTGTGCGAGGAGGTCTTGCCGTGCCGTTCGGTGGTTCCCCATAATCACGGAAGCACTTCACGGGCTCACCCCACTGGGCCCGGACACCTTGCGGTCAACTGCCCTTCTCCATGCGGTTTTTCCGAAGGGCGCCTCCGGTCATTGGGGTTGGCATGAGCCCATCAGGGTGCTAATCCCCCCACCGAGAGGAAGTCCGTTGAAGAACACGGTCACGTACCTCAAGAGGGCCGCCGCCGTCGGCGCCGTCACCCTCGCCGCCTTCAGCCTCAACCCCGCCAACTCCTGGGCCGTGCCCGCTGACGGGCCCGGCGGCGACGGACCCCGCACCAGGGTCGTCGGCGGCACCCCGGCCGAGCAGGGCGAATTCCCGTTCATGGTCCGCCTTTCGATGGGCTGTGGCGGTTCGCTCCTGGAGAAGGACGTCGTCCTGACGGCCGCCCACTGCGTCGACGGCAGCAGCGACAACCCCGACATCACCGCCATCGGCGGCGTGGTCGACCTGGAGTCGCCGGACGCCGTCAAGGTCAAGGCCACCAAGGTCATCCAGGCTCCCGGCTACAACGGCACCGGCAAGGACTGGGCGGTCATCAAGCTGGAGAAGGCCATCGACCAGCCCACGCTGCCGATAGCCGAGAACAACTCGTTCGACAAGGGCGACTTCACCATCGCCGGCTGGGGCGCCGACAAGGAAGGCGGCAGCCAGCAGCGCCACCTCCTCAAGGCCCAGGTGCCGTTCGTGGACGACGCGACCTGCAAGGGCGCCTACTCCAACCTGGTCGAGAACGAGGAGCTGTGCGCCGGGAAGATGGACACCGGCGGCGTCGACACCTGTCAGGGCGACTCCGGCGGCCCCATGTTCCGCAAGGACGACAGCGACAAGCTCGTCCAGGTCGGCATCGTGAGCTGGGGCGAGGGCTGCGCCCGTCCGTCCAAGCCCGGTGTCTACACCGAGGTGAGCCACTTCGCGGCCGACATCAAGAAGGCGGCGGGCGAGCTGGGCTGACACCCGTCTCGCCCGGGCGGGCCGCTGTCTGAGCCCGTCCGGTGAGTCTGTACGCGCCGTGCGTCCGCGGGGACCGGTTCCGGCCGCCCCGCGGACGTACGGCGCACCCGTGTGCCGACCCGCGCGACCCGCCAGGTCCCGATTCCGCTCCCAGGCCTTCACCCGTACGTGCGACCGCTCGCCAAGATCCTTGCCTGTCCGCACGCGGTCGCCGACCCTGGTGGAGGCCAAGATCCTCCTCGATCCGCAGGTGGCACGGCCCGACCCCCAGGCTTGTGGGCAGAAGGAGTGCGAATGCTGCGACGGTCACTGGCAAAGCGAGCGTTGTTGGCCTCCACTGTCACCGTCGCGCTCGCGACGGGCGGGGGACCGACGGCGCTGGCGGCGACACCGGGTTCAGTCGAACACGCCCCGGTCCGGGCAGCCGGTCAGGCCCCGATGGCCCCGCCCGGCTGCACTCTCAGGAACATCGACGGCGGTCGGACCGCGGAGGCCAGGTGCATCACTCCCGGTCACTACGAGCACTTCGTCAAGTGCAGGACACTGACCGGGTACGACCTCCGCATCGAATACTTCGTCACCGACTCCGACGTGTTCTGCGAACGAGGCGTGATGACTCACGACGTTCGCAAGGTCGAGGGCCTGTGAAGGGCGTCCGTCGGCGAGCGCGTCCCAAGTCCTGACCCTCAGGCGGGCTGTTGGGTGGCCTCGTGCGTACCGGCGCTGATCAGACCCGTCTCGTAGGCGACGATGACGGCCTGGACACGGTCACGCAGTCCGAGTTTGGCGAGGATGCGGGCGACGTGCGTCTTGACCGTCGCCTCGGCCAGATGGAGGCGGGAGGCGAGTTCGGCGTTGCTCAGGCCGCGGGCCAGCAGGCCGAGGACCTCCAGTTCGCGCGGGGTGAGCGGCGCGAGGTCACGGGGGAGTGGGGCGGTGTCGCTGTCGGGCGGGGCGCTGGGTCGTTGGTCGCCTCCGGCACAGGCGAAACGCCGTACGAGGCGGCGGGTGATGGCGGGCGCGAGGAGGGCGTCGCCGGTCCGGACCGTGCGGACGGCCGCGGTCAGTTGCTCGGGGGTGACGTCCTTGAGGAGGAAGCCGCTGGCCCCGGCGGACAGCGCCGCGTAGACGTACCGGTCGAGGTCGAAGGTGGTCAGGATGATGACCCGGGGGCTGCCGGGAGGCGGGGGCTCCTCCGTTCCTCGGACGGCGTCGGGGGACCGGGGAGGCGCGAGGATGCGGCGGGTGGCCTCCAGGCCGTCCATCTCGGGCATCCTGACGTCCATCAGGACCACGTCGGGACGTGTGCGGCGCACCGCTTCGACCGCTTCGGCTCCGTTGGTCGCCTCGGCGACGACGTCGATGCCGTCGGCGCCGAGGATCAGCCGGAAGCCGGTGCGGACCAGGGTCTGGTCGTCGGCGAGGAGCACACGGAGCGGCTCGGTCACGGTGCCTCCAAGGGGATCAGGGCCTCCACACGGTAGCCCCCGGTCAGGCGTCGGCCGGTGTTCAGGGTTCCGTCGTAGACGGCGAGGCGCTCGCGCAGGCCGATCAGGCCCCGGCCGCTGCCGGCGGCCGCGTCCGCGCAGGGGCGGCCCCCGGCGTCGGTGACTTCCACCCGGAGCCGTTCCGGGCGGTATTCCACGGTCACGGCGGCGGTGGCGCCGGAAGCGTGCTTCACGGTGTTGGTCAGGGCTTCCTGGACCACGCGGTACGCGGCGAGTTCGAGACCGGGCGGGAGGGGGCGGGGCGGTCCCGTCACGGTCAGGTCGACGGGCAGTCCGGTGTCCCGGACCCGTCCGACCAGCGTCTCCAACTGGTCGAGGCCGGGCTGCGGGGCCAGCTCCGCCGCCACGTCGACCACATCGGCGTCCCGGCGCGTCTCCTCGTCCTCGTCGGCCATGGTGAGCAGCCCCATGACGTGGCGCAGCTCGGTCATGGCCGCCCGCCCTCCGGCCTCGACGGCGAGCAGCGCCTCGCCCGCCTGCTCGGGGGAGGACCTCAGGATCGTGCGAGCGGCGCCCGCCTGGATGACCATCACGCTGACGTTGTGCGTGACGACGTCGTGCAACTCGCGTGCGATGCGGGCCCGTTCGTGCTCGACGGCACGGCGCAGCGCCTCGGCCTGCTCGCGTTCCAGGGCGGACAGGCGGGTGCGGCCCTCGACGGTGCGGAGTTTCCAGGTACGCAGGCCGACGGCGGCCACGGCCATCGGGACCAGGATCAGCAAGGCGATGTACTCGTTGGGGACGATCGGCGTCACGGAGTTCCCCGAGGTGCCGACCAGGAGGACCGACACCGGCAGCGCCGCCAGGGTCGCCACCCGGTACGGGCTGTACACGGCGGCGCTGTAGACGGCGATGACGAACGCGTAGAAGGTCAGCCGCAGGACGCTCTGCGGTGTCGCCAGCGTCGCGGCCGTCACGACGCACAGCACGGCGAGCGGATAGCGGCGACGCAGCGCCAGGGCACCCGAGGCGACGGCCGCGAGGGTCACCATGAAGGCCAGACCGCCGGGGCCGTGCGGGCGCCGCACGGCGTGCTGCACGCCGGGTGCGATCTCACGCACCACGACGTTGCCGACGTTGTCGATGCCGTAGTAGACGGTGGAGATGCCGATGGCCAGGGCCACCAGCGCGTCGAACCGCCAGGCGCGCCGGGTGGGCCGCAGCGGCGGACCGCTCGGGATCAGGGCGTCGCGGACCGTCCGGCGGGCGGCCTCCCGCACCCGGTCCAGCGACGCCCGCAGCCGCGTCGGCGTCGTACGTACGTTCATCACCGGCTCATTGTCGCCACCGCGCGGCCCCGTGGAGTCCTTCTTGGCGGTCGTCGCCGACGCACCGCGTACATCACCCGCCTACATCGCAGGGATGACGTTCGCGCGGCTGATCCCAGCGAGGTACCGCAAAGGGTTCGGGCGAGCGACGCGTACGGGCCCGGCCCGCTCCTAGCGTTCACGCATCCAACTGGCCGTACCCGAGGAGCCTTTCATGACCCTGCCCGTGATCGAGCTGCGCGAGGTGAGCCGTCGGTACGACGACGGCCCGCCCGCCCTGCACGAGGCGTCCCTGACCGTGCGGCCCGGCGAGGCAGTCGCGATCCTCGGCCCCTCCGGCAGCGGCAAGTCCACCTTGCTCAACCTGATCGCGGGCCTGGACCGGCCCGATGCGGGGACCGTCACCGTGGACGGGGTGCGGGTGGACCGGCTCGGCGAAGGCGGATCGGCGCGCTACCGGCGGTCCAAGATCGGCATGGTCTTCCAGTTCTTCAACCTGCTCGACGATCTGACCGTCACCGACAACGTCGTCCTGCCCGCGCGCCTCGCGGGGATGGCACGGGGCGAGGCGGACCGCAGGGCGGCGGAGCTCCTTCAACTCCTCGCAGTCGACCGGCACGCCCGCGCCCACCCCGGGCGGCTGTCCGGCGGTGAGCGGCAACGCGTCGCGGTGGCACGGGCGTTGATGAACCGGCCGCCGCTGCTCCTGGCGGACGAGCCCACCGGTGCGCTGGACACGGCCGCCGGACAGGACGTCAGCAGGCTGCTCGCCGCCCTCAACGCCGAGGGCCAGACCATCGTCGTGGTCACCCACGACCTGGCTCTGGCGCGGTCCTGCACGAACCGTACGGTCCGGATCGCCGACGGCCGGATCACCGAGGACGCCTCCTCGCGGGCCGTCGCCACGGAGACCCTCCGATGAGCGCGCTCGGCAAGGTGGTGCGTGCGGGGGTGGGACGACGTCGGGTGCAGACCCTGGTGATCGGGCTCGCCACGATGATGGCGGTGGCCGCCTCCGTTCTCGGCGGATCGCTGCTCGTGGTGTCCGGCGCGCCCTTCGACGACGCCTTCGCGGAGCGCCGCGGGGCCCATCTGTCCATGGAGTTCGACGCGGGCGAGGTGAGCGCCGGGCAGCTGACGAAGTCCAAGGACGCGGAGGGGGTGAGCAGTTCGACCGGCCCGTTCCGTACGGTGACGGTCACCCCGCGGTCGGACGGGGCGGGCCCCGAGTGGCCGATGACCGTGGTGGGCCGGGGCGATCCCGGCCGGGACGTGGACGAGGTGGCACTGCTCGACGGGCGGTGGCCCGCGCGCTCCGGCGAGATCGTGCTGTCCGCCGAATCCGCGGTCGTCCCGACCCTGGGCAGGAAACTCGCCTTCCCCGATCTGCCCGGCGAACCGGCGCTGAAGGTGGTCGGTGTGGCGCGCTCGGTCACGCACACCGCCGACGCCTGGGTGGTGCCTTCCCAGATGCCGGCGCTCACCGCCCCTGGCAGCGGCGGCTACCAGATGCTCTACCGCTTCACCGACGCGGACACCGCCGCACGGATCACCGCGGGCGCCGAGGCCGTGACCCGACACCTGCCGCCGAAGGCGGCCGTAGGCGAACAGTCCTGGCTCACCGTCAGGAAGGACGCCGAGCGCGACACCGCCGTCTACGTCCCCTTCCTCATCGCGTTCGGCGCCCTGGGCCTGGTCATGTCCGTGCTCATCGTCGGCAACGTCGTCGCCTCGGCCGTCGGCACGGGAACGCGCCGCATCGGCATTCTCAAGGCCGTCGGCCTCGCCCCGCCCCAGGTCGTGCGGGCCTACGTGGGCCAGGCGCTGATCCCGGCCGCCGTCGGCACGGCCCTCGGTGTGCTCGCCGGCCACCTGCTCGCCGTGCCCGTACTGGCCGAGACCGAGGAGGTCTACGGCATCTCGTCCCTCGGCATCGCCCCCTGGGTCGACCTCGCGGTGATCGCCGGGGTGCTCGGCCTGGTGGCGGCGACCGCGTGGGCGAGCGCCTGGCGTGCGGGGCGGCTGCGCACGGTCGACGCGCTAGCCCTCGGGCGCAACTCCCCGGCGGGGCGCGGCCGGTGGGCGGCCCGCCTGACCGCACGGCTGCCGCTGCCGCAGCCGGTCGCCCTGGGTCTGGCCCGGCCCTTCGCCCGGCCCGTCCGCACCCTGGCGATGGGCACCGCGGTCCTGTTCGGCGCCATCGCGGTCACGTTCACCGTGGGCCTGGTCGGCACGCTCGACCAGGTGATGAAGGCCAAGGCGCACGACGTCGCCGACGTGATCGTGCCCGCGCCCCTGCCGGACTTCGGACCCCAGGGTCCCGGGCGCGGCCCCGAGAAGCAGCCCGCGCCCGAACCCGCAGCGGTCGCGAAGGCCATCAAGGCCGCCACCGGAACGGGGAAGCACTACAGCGTCGCGAGGGTACGCGCGACCGTGTCCGGCCTGACCGGCACCATCGATGTGAACGCCTTCACCGGCGACGCCTCCTGGGGCGGCTACACCATGGTCTCGGGCCGCTGGGTCGACAGGCCCGGCGAGGCAGTGGTCCCGACCCCCTTCCTGACCGCCACCGGCTCCCGCGTCGGCGACACCGTCACGCTGAACGGCCTGGCCGAGCCGGTCACGGTACGGATCGTCGGAGAGGTCCTCGACCCCCGCAACGACGGCATGCAGGTCTTCACCGACGCCTCGACCCTCGCGGGCGCGCATCCCGACCTGGCGGAGACCAGCCATCACATCGCGGTCACGCCCGGCACCGACGTCTCCCACTACGTCGACACGCTGAACAAGGACCTGACCCCGCTGGGCGCCACCGCCCGGACCGGCGGGCCCGACGCCGGCGGAGACATGGTCGCCACGCTCAACTCACTGTCCGCGATCCTCACGTTGATGCTCGTCGCCGTCGCCGCGCTCGGTGTGCTCAACGGCGTACTGCTCGACACCCGCGAGCGCGTGCGGGAACTCGGAGTCCACAAGGCGCTCGGCATGACTCCCCGGCAGACCATCACGATGGTCATCACGTCGGTCGCCGTGACCGGACTCCTCGCGGGCGCCGTGGGCGTGCCGCTCGGCGTCGCCCTCCACGGCCGGGTCCTCCCCGCGATGGGGGACAGCGTGGGGCTCCGCCTTCCCGATTCCGCCCTCGCCGTCTACCACACGGCGGAGCTCGTCCCGCTCGTACTCGGCGGGTTGGTCATCGCCACCCTCGGCGCACTCCTGCCCGCCGGTTGGGCGGCAAGGGCCCGGACCGCCGTGGCCTTGCGCACCGAATAGGCGGTGCGCCGAAGAGGGGGACGGAGCGCTGGGGCGGCACGCCGACCAACTCTTCACCTGACGCACGGCTCGTCGTCGATCACCTTGCCGACCTCGGCTTCGCAGGGTGCTCGGCGTGGCCCGGGCACCGAGTCGCTCGGTGTCCGGGCCATCCGGCAGGTCTCCTCCGGAGTTCGTCGATCGGTGTACGTCCTGCGCGTCGCCCGGCCGTCTTGCGGCCGGCGTCAGCCGGGGCGGCGGGTCGTGGGGGTGAGGCGCGCGGCACGACGGGCACGGCTCGCCGCGCGTTCATCGCGCCTGTGCTCCCGCAGCCCCGCGCAGACCTCGCCCACGGTTGCCGTGTCGTCGGCCAGTGCCGTCAGGGCACGACGGAAGAGGTCGACGAGGTCGGCGGCGCGCTCGGGGCTGACGCGGACGGCGTCGTGGTTGAGTGCGATGGCGAGCCGGTCCCCCTCCGAGGCGACCGAGAGGGTGACGGGTAGCTCGGTCTGCTCCAGCGTCGCCGCGCGGGCCACGGAGAGCCCCGGCAGTCCGGTGACCAGGTCGGCGACCGGAAAGTTGGACACGATGACGGACGTGTCGAACAGCTCGGACGAGCTGGCCCGCCCGCTCCATCTGGCGATCCGGGCGAGCGGCGTGTGGATGTGTTCCTGGGCCTGACGCAGCGAGTGCTGCACCTCCTTGCAGCACGTGCCGACCGGCAGGGCGGCGGGCAACCGGATACGCAGCGGCACGGTGTTGATGAACATGCCGACCATGCGCTCGACGTCGTCCAGCTCCGCGGGACGGCCGGACCCCACGCTCCCGAACGCCACGTCCTCCGTGTCGGTCTCCACGGCGAGAGTGACCGCCCATGCCGTATGCACCAAGCCGCCGAGCGTGACGCCGAGGCGTTGAGCTGTTTCCTGAAGCCGTGTGGTCTCCCCGGCCGACACCTGGGCCAGGTGATCCCGGTGCCGCGCCGGTCCGTTCGGCTGCGGGGCGATCGGCGCCGCGGCGAAGCCGGCCAGGTTCCGGGTCCAGAACTCCTGGGAGGCGTCCGGGTCCTGTCGGGCGATCCACCGGGCGAAAGCCCCGAAGTCCGGTGCCGTCGGCAGGTTCCGGGCCCGTCCCTCGACTTGCGAGACGTAGTGGTCCAGCACCTCACCGAGGAGGATGGGCAGGGACCAGCCGTCGAACAGAACGTGGTGGTTGGTCCATACGAAGGCCCAGCGGCCGGGCGCGAGCCGGGCCACGGCGAGCCGCACCAGCGGCCCTGAGCTCAGGTCGAAACCCTCCTTCCGGTCCTGGGACACGAAGGCGTCGAGGCGCGCGTCGGCGTCCTCGGCGTCCGTGAAATCCAGCCGTGTGACGGGCAGTTCCCGCACGGCGGGCACCACGAACAGCGGGCGGGGCACATCCCGCCACACGCACCCGCCCCGGAGCACGCCGTGCCGGTCGACGGCCGCCTGCCAGGCCCGCACAAAAGCGTCCTGGTCGAGGTCTCCGTCGAGTACGCAGACGAGCTGCTCCACATAGACGCCGCTGCCTGCCGCACCGTCCTCGGCCAGGCTGCGAAAGAACATCCCCTCCTGTGTCTGAGTCAGTGGCCACACCGCGGTCAGATCTCCCCAGCTCCGGGCACAGGCGCGCACGGCGGTGACCGGAGCGGTGCCCTGCCGGAGCCCGGAGGCGAGCGCGGGCACCTCGGGTTCGGCGGCGAGTGCGCGCAGCTCGTCGAGGAGAGCGTCCACGAGGGCGTCGGCGGCGGCCTGCCCGGTGTGCTCCACCTCGACCGTGAGGCAGCCGTCGGTCACCAGACTCTCGACCACGACCGCGGCGGGGCGTGTCCCACGCGGGTCACGGACCGGTCCGGACCCCGGGCCGAGCAGTTCCAGCGTCGCCTCGGGATCGGAGGCGCTGCTGACCCGGCCGAGGTGATTGAAGGTGAGGTGCGGGGCAGGCAGCGCGGCGAACTTCCCGGCCAGCTCCGCGTCGCCGGACAGGTACCGGACCACGTCGCTGTCGAGCCCCCGGTGCACGAGCTCCCGCAGTCGGGCCCTGACCTCCCAGAGCGTACCGAGTGGCCCTTGGTCCCCCACGGCCACCGGGAAGGGAGCGAGCGCGGTGAACCAGCCGACCGTACGCGAGAGGTCGAGGTCGGGTCGCAGATCCGCGCGTCCGTGGCTCTCCAGCTGCATGACGACGGTGCTGAGCCCGTCGACCCGGGCCCGCGCGCGGGCGGTCGCGGTGAGCAGCCCTTCCTCGAGGCTGCCGCCGAGCCGGTGCACGAGGGCCTGCTGTATCCGCGTGGTCTCCTCGGCGGAGAGCCCGCGGCCGGCCCGGTGTGCGCCCCCCTCGGTCCCGGGCGCCGGCCCGGTCTCCCACTGCCCCGGACGGGCGGCGAGCGCGGTCAGCTCGCCGAGTTCCGCGCGGACCCGGTCGAGCACGCGTGGGTCCAGGGCCCGCCGCCGCAGTTCGGCGGTCCACTGACGATGGGTGGTGCCCTCGGGCTGCACCACGGCCTTCCGGCCTTCCCGCACCGCGTCGAGCGCGGCCTCAAGGTCCTCGAGGACGATCCGCCACGAGACCGCGTCCATGACCAGGTGGTGGGCGGCGAGCACCAGCCGCTGCGGAGCCTGCGGTCCCAGGTCCGCCAGGTGTGCGCGCAGCAGCGGGCCTCGTGCGGGATCGAGCCCGGTGTGCAGCTTTCCGGACAGGTCCCTGAGCCGCTGCTCGACCTCGTCGGCGGGAACGGAGGAGAGATCGGTGTGCTCCAGCGGTACGTCCGCCGTATCGGCCACGGCCCGTACCGGATCACCGTCGACGAAGCGGGTGCGCAGCGCCTCGTGGGCGTCGGCCACCGCGTCGAGCGCCGCGCTCAGTTCCTCGGGGAGCACCCGTCGGCGCACGGCGAGGAGCAGACCCATGTTCCAGTGGGCCGGCGTCCTCAGGTCCAGCTCGTGGAACCACCGCTGGATCGGGCTGAGCGCGTCGGTGGTGCCCCCGCTGTGCCGCGCGTCGGCCGAGCCGATGACGGCCTGCGAGGCGATCTCGGCGAGGGCGCGGATCGTCTGGTGCTCCACCAGGTCCTGGAACTCCGCCACCACACCGGCCTTCCGCGCCCGGGCCAGCATCCGGATGGCCAGGATCGAGTCGCCGCCGAGAGCGAAGTAGTTGTCGTCGATGCCCACCCGGTCCACGCCCAGGACGTCGGACCACACCTCGGCGAGGACCTCCTCCGCCCGGTTGCGCGGGGCCGTGAATTCCGGTTCGGAGGCCGCCCGTTCGCCCTGCGGCTCCGGCAGCCGGTCGCGGTCCACCTTTCCGTTCGGGGAGAGGGGAAGGGCGTCGAGCGCCATGACCGCCGCGGGCACCATGTGAGCCGGCAGCCGCTGCGCCGTCCACGCCCGTACCGTCTCGGGATCACACGTCGTTCCGGCACGCGCGACGACGTAGCCGACCAGTCGTGGCTCACCCCCCGCGGGAGGCGCCAGGGCGGTGACGACGGAGTCGGTGATGCCGGGCGCGGCACGGAGCACCGCTTCGATCTCACCCAGCTCCATCCGGAAACCGCGGACCTTCACCTGCTCATCGGCCCGGCCCTGGAACTCAAGCACCCCCGCGGCACCGGAACGCACCAGGTCCCCGGACCGGTACAGCCGCGCGCCCGGTACCGACGAGAACGGATCCGGCACGAAGCGCTCCGCGGTCAGACCACCCCGCCCCGCGTAGCCCCGCGCCACCCCCGCACCACCGATGAACAGCTCACCCACACTCCCCGCGGCCACCGGCCGCAACGCCCCGTCCAGCACATGCACGGTGCGGCCGGGCAGCGGCCGACCCAGCGGGACCACTCCGCTCGGCTCCGCGCCGGCACCGTCCGCGCCGGTGATCTCGTGGGCGGTCGCGGTGATGACGGCCTCGGTGGGCCCGTAGGCGTTGATGATCCGCCCGCCCACCGCGCGCCCCCACCTGCCGGTCTCGGCCGCGGGCATCGCGTCACCGCCGACGACGGTGAGGCGGATCCCCAGCGCGGGGGGCACCGCGGCACCGTCGGCCAGGGCGGCGGCCATCTGCCGCCACACTCCGGTCGGCGGATTGAAGACCCCGACCCCGTGCTCGGCCAGGAACGCGAGCAGTTCCTCGGTGCCGAGCAGACCGTCGGGCCGGATCACGGCCGCACCACCCACGGTCAGCGGGGCGAACAGCTGCTCCGTGCTGACGTCGAAGGAGAACGAGCCGAAGACCAGGACCCGTTCGCCGGCCGTCAGCCCGAAGGCGCCGACGAGCTGCGTGAGGTGGGTGGCCAACTGGCCATGGGTGACGGCGACGCCCTTGGGCCGTCCGGTGGAACCCGACGTGAAGACCAGATACGCCAGATCGTCCTCCGCCGCCGCATCCAACCCCGACCGGTCCACCTCCCCCGCCAAGTCGAGATCCTCCAGCTCCACCACCACGACGCCGTCCCCCGCGGCACCCTCCACCACAGCCCGCTCACCCGCGCCTCGCACCACCACCGAACAACCCGCGTCACCCACCATGAGCCCCAACCGGCTCACCGGATACGACGGATCCAACGCCAACCACGCACCTCCCGCCCGCGACACCCCCAACATCGCCACCGCCATCGCCCCGCCCCGCGGCAGGCACAGCCCCACCACCGACTCCGCACCCACCCCCGACTCCCGCAACCGCGCGGCCACCACCGCCGACGCACGCTCCAACTCCGCGTACGTCCAGGAACGCCCGCCCTCGACCAACGCCACATCACCCGGCGCCGACACCGCACGCCGCACCACTGCCCGGACGATCGAACGGGCGGCGTCCGGCGGGACGTGCTCGCGCACCGGCTCCGGCGGCCGCACGTCGTCACGCGCGGGGCCGGTGAGGTCAGGAGTAGTCATGGAAACCCCTCCCCGTCTTGCGGCCGAAGTGGCCCGCGGCGACCAGGTCGCGCAGGGCGGGCGGGGGCGTGTAGCGGCTGTCGCCGGTGTGCTCGCGCAGCACGGTCAGGGTGTCGTCCACGTTGTCCAGGCCGATCAGGTCCGCCGTGCGCAGCGGGCCCATCCGCTGACCCAGGCAGCGCTCGAACAGTGCGTCCGTCGTCGCGGCGTCGGCCTTGCCGTCGCTCACCGCCGCGGCCGCTTCGACGATCGTCAGCATCATGATCCGGTTGATGACGAAGCCCGGTCCGTCCTGTACGACCAACTGCTGTTTGCCGAGACTGTCGAGCAGGCGGGCGGCGACGTCGAGCGTCTCGTCGCTGGTCAGGGGTGCCCGCACCACCTCGACGGTGTCCTTGAGCGGAGCCGGGTTCATGAAGTGCAGCCCGAGGACCTGGCTGGGGCGGCCGGTGCGGGCCGCGAGCCCCGCGATCGGGATGGCGGAGGTGCAGGACGCGAGAATGGCGTCCGGCGGGGTGCGGCGGTCGAGTTCGGCGAAGATCTGTTCCTTGATCTCCTGCCGCTCGGTGGCGCACTCGATGACGAATCCGACCTCGTCCAGTGCGTCGATCCGGTCCGCCCAGCGGATCCGGTCCTGTGCTCCCGCGCTCACGGCCCGCTCGCCGCGGCCGAGCAGGGCGGCGAGCCGGAGGCCGTCCTTGATGGCACCGCGCGCCCGCTCGGCGGCTGCGGCGTCCGGTTCCACGAGCACCACGCGGTAGCCGGCCTGTGCGAGGGACTGGGACACCCCGCTTCCCATGGTGCCGGCGCCGATCACGCCGACGGCTTCCGGGAGTTGCCGGTAGCTGCTGGTGTCGGTCATCGCGTGGCCTCCGTGTCCTTGAGCGGCGCCCGGGTCTCCAGGAAGGAGGCGATCGGCTGCTCGGTGTCCTTTGCCTGGGCCAGGGCCCGCAGGAGTTCCTGGTAGGCGCTGACGAATCCGGTGGCGGTTTCGGCCGTGAACAGCTCGGTGCTGTATTCCATGCCGGCTGTCAGGTCGGACCTGCCCTCCCGGTCGCTGGTGAGCAGCGTCAGGTCGTATTTCGACGTGCCGACGGGCATCCCCTCGAAGAGGTTGATCGTGGTCTCCTGTTCGTCGAAGAAGCTGGTGCGGGCGATGCCGGGCAGCGTGTAGTGGGGCACGTCCTGGTGGACGTACGAGACATCGATGAGGGGATCCCGGCCGGCCTCGCGCTTGACGCGCAGCGCGGTGACCACCCGGTCGAAGGGGATCTCCTGGTGGTCGATGGCATCGAGGACCGTGGCGCGCGTCTGGCGCAGGTAGTCGCCGAGACCCGTCTGCGGCGACACCGCGCAGCGCAGCGCGACCGTGCTGTTGACGTAGCCGATCATGCCCTGGATCGCGGAGTGGTTGCGTCCCGAGGCCGGGGTGGCGACGATCAGGTCCTGCTGCCCGCTCAGTCGGGCGAGCAGGAGGTTGAAAGCGGACAGCAGGACGACGAAGAGCGTGACCGACTCCTCGGCCGCCAGTTTCCGCAACTGTGCGACCAGCGGCGCGTCGATCGTGAACGGGAGCATGTCGCCCGCGAACGACCTCCGGGTCGGACGGGGGTGGTCGGTCGGCAGGTCGAGCCGGGGGGCGTCGTCCAGAACCTTCCGCCAGTAGGCGATCTCATGGTCGAGGAACGAGTCGGCGAGCAGCCGGCGCTGCCACAGTGCGTAGTCGCGGTACCGGATCGGCAGGGCGGGCAACTGCGCGAGCCGCCCCTCGCGCCGCGCGACGTACAACTCGGGCAACTCCTGGCACAGGATGCGCGGAGACGCTCCGTCGTTCACGGCGTGGTGCGTGGTGAGCTGCAGCACGTGCCGCTCGTGCGCGAGCCGGACAAGGAGGACCCGCAGCAGTGGGTCGGCCGCGAGGTCGAAGCGCTGCTGCGCGGCCCGTGCGACGAGTTCGCGCGCGGCGGCCTGCGGGTCGGCGGCGTCCGAGACGTCGGCGAAGGTGAAGAAGTCGCCGGGATCCGGGCGGATGTGCAGTTCGGGGGCGCTGTCGACATCGATGAAGTTGGAACGCAGCGTCTCGTGCCGCATCACGAAGTCGTGCCACATCCCCCTGAACGCCTCGATGTCCAGTGGGCCGTCGAGCTGACGCACCATCGGCCAGTTGTAGAGCGTGGTGTCCTTGTCGATCTCGTGGTGGAACCACATGCGGTCCTGGCCGAAGGACATCACCATGTCGTCGCTGGGAACCAGCTCCGGCCGTGCCGACGGGCCGGTGGCCTTCGGCGCCGGGGACACGGGTGCGGTGGTGGGCGGCGCGGCGGCGGACTCGACGAACCGGGCGAAGTCCTCGATCCGCGGGTACTCGTACAGGTCGAGGAGCCGGTGCCGGACTCCGAAGCGTTCCTCGACCCGGTTGATCACCTGGAGGGCGAGCAGTGAGTTGCCGCCCAGCTCGAAGAAGTCGCTGTCCGGTGTCGGCGCCGCTGTTCCCAGCAGGTCGCCGAGGATGTCGCAGAGCCAGCGGGTCGTGTTCCACGCGGCGGACGCCGACGGGGCGTGATCCGCGCCGTCCGGTTCCGCGGAGCTTGCCGACGACGGGCCGTCCGGTTCCGCCGAGCTCTCCGACGCACGCGTGTCCGGTACCGCGGTCTCCGGCAGCGGGCGCGCGGCGCCCGCCGTGTCGGACCCGGGGATCCAGCAGGATACGGCCTCCATGGGGTGGCCGGGCAGCCGGACACGGCTGACCCGGGGCGCGGACGGACCGATCGCGGACCAGTCCAGGTCGATCCCGCCCTCGTACAGCGCCCCGAGCACCCCGAGGAGGTCGCTGTCGTCGGCGGCGACGGTGTGGCTCCGCACGCGGGCGTCGGACGCGAACCTCTCGCGCACCAGGGCGCCCAGACCGCCCTCCGGAGTGAGGTCGACGACGACGGCCGGTCCCGCGTCGAGGAGTTGACCGATCACCTCGGCGAGCCGGTCGGGGTCCGGCGGCGCGGGATTCTTGCCGGCGGCCAGGTCCGCGGTGTCCGTCGGCGTGAGTTCCGCGCGCAGATACCTGGCCAGATACCGGGAGGCCCCCGCACCGACGACCGCGTCGGGACGGACGCCACGGCGGCGCAGTTCCGTGACGGCGGCCAGTTGGGTGGACAGGATCCGTGCGGTGGCGCCGGTGGCCGGGAGTTCGGGCGGGAGCCCGGCGGGGTCGGACACCGGACCCGGGGACTCGGGGGACAGCAGGAGGACCAGTTGCGGGCGGCCCTTCCGGGCCCTCGCGCCGCGATCCGGGCTGTCGGTCCCCGGTACGCCCGCGAGCCAGGTGGCCTGTGCCGCGAGCTGGAACGCGAGCGAGTCGGTCGAGTCCGCGGACACACCGACCCGGTGTTCGTAGTGGGCGCGGCCGCTGTTGAGGGTGTACACGACGTCGTCGAAGGGCCGGGTCTCGCCGCGCAGGGCGACCGCGAGATCGGCGCAGAGCCGCGCCAGGGCACTGCGGCTGCGGGCCGAGACCCCGACGAGCCGGGCGCGCCGGTGCGGGTCGGACCGCTCCGGTGCCGCTGGGGGTGCCGCTACGGGTGCCGCCGGAGGTTGCTGCACGACGCAGTGCGCGTTGCCGCCGCCGAGGCTGAAGGAGCTGACCCCCGCGATACGTTCGTCGTCCTCCCACGGACGCGTCTCGCCGATCATCTGCAGTGAGGCGGCCCGCAGGTCGACTCCGGGCGGCGGTTCGGAGAAGTGCAGCGAGGGGTAGAGCTCGCCGTCGCGCACGCTCAGGACGGCCTTGACCAGGCTCGCCACTCCGGCCGCCCCGTCGAGGTGACCGATGTTGGACTTCACCGCCCCGACGGGCAGCGGTAGCGCACGGCCCCGGAAGACCTCGGCGAGACCTTCCAGCTCCACCGCGTCCCCGAGCCTGGTCCCCGACCCGTGGGCCTCCAGGTACCCCGCGCGGGCAAGGTCCGCGCCCGCCGTCCGCCACGCCTGCCGGATGACGGTGGCGTGCGCCGACGCGCTGGGCGCGCTGATCGTCGCGGCGGCGCCGCCGTTGTGGCGGGCCGCGATCCCGCGGATCACGGCGTGCACCGGCAGGCGCGCGGCCCGGGCCCGGGCCAGCGTCGTCAGGAGCAGGGCCGCCCCGCCCTCGCCCGCGACGGTGCCGTCGGCCGTCGCGTCGAACGACCGGCAGCGGTCGGTGCTCGACGCGATCTCGGCGAAGCCGCCGATCTGCGCGCGCGTGACACCGTCGGGCCGTACGCTCACGCCTCCGGCGACCGCGTACTCGGCGTCGCCCGCGGCCAGTTCGCGGCACGCGAGCCGGACGGCGAGCAGCGACCCGTTGCAGCCGCTGTCGAGGGAGTAGCAGGGGCCGTCCAGGCCGAGGGTGTGTGCGATTCGGGCGGGCAGGCCGAAGGGCGCGTTGCCCAGCGCGCCGAGGACGTCGGACTGGTCGATGCGCCTTCCGTAGCCCGAGGACGTGGCGCTGAAGACGACGGCCGTGGACCGGCCGCGCAGCTCTGCCGTGCTCTGGCCGGCGTCTTCGATCGCCTGGTGGGCGAGCGTGAGGGCGATCCGGTGCTGGGGGTCGATCAGCGTGGCCTCGTGCCGGGTGAGCCCGAAGAACGCGTGGTCGAAGGTGTGGATGTCGTCCAGGTAGCCCATGGGCAGGTAGTCCGCCGCCGGGTCGAGTCCCGTGGCCGCCGCCCGCGCCGCGGGCATGGTGCGCACGCCGTCGCGGCCCGCGCGGAGGTTGGCGCGGAAGGCGTCCAGGCCGTCGGCGCCCGGGAAGCGCACGGCCATGCCCACGATGGCGATGTCGGTGCCGAGCAGGCCCCTCGTGGGGGCGTCCGCTTCCCGCGGGCCGACCGGTTCCGTGGCCGGTTCCCGGGGCTCGTGCGCCTCGCCCCGCTGGATCGCGGTACCGATCTGTGCTCCCCCGTTCATGCGGCCCCTCCGTCTCGTCTGCGGCTTCGTCTGCTGCTCTCTGGGTTCGCCCCGCTCATACGTCCCTCCCCGTGGGCACGGCCGGGCCCGGCGCCCGCGTGGCGGTGTCGTCCGGCGCGGCGGTCCCGGCGATGAGTTCGGCGTGTGCCGCGACCGTCCGGCTGTCGAAGAGCTGGCCCAGTTGGACGGCGCCGGGCCAGCGCAGTTCGTACGACGCGTGCAGTGCGAGCAGTTGGAGCGATGTACCGCCGAGATCGAAGAAGCTGTCCCGCGCGTCGAAGTCGCCGTGGCCGAGGACGCCCGCCCAGCACGTCGCGACCTCCCGTTGCGCGTCGGTCGGCCACCGGTCGGTGTCGAGCGCCACGGTCTCGGCCGTCGGCGCCTGGAGTCGGCGCAGGGCCTCCTCGTCCGTCTTGCCGTTGGGAGTCAGCGGGATGGAGTCCACCGCCACGAACCGTCCGGGTACGGCCTGAGGCACGAGCCGGCGTGCGCAGAACTCGCGCAACTCCCGTACGTCAGGGGGTGATTGCCGCCCATGATCCGCGGTGGCGCGCACCCAGTAGGCGGTCAGCGTGGTGACGTCCACGTCCTCCACCCCCGGGAGCGCCTCCCTGGCGTCGACCACGACGGCCTGTCCGACCCCGGGGTGGCTCTCCAGAACGGCCGCCGCGGCGACCCGCTCGACCCGGACCCCGCCGATCTTGACCTGGCCGTCGCCGCGGCCCAGGAACTCGAAGTGCCCCTCGGCGTTGAGCCGCGCCAGATCACCGGTGCGGTACAGCCGCTCCCCGGGCGCGAACGGGTTGGCGACGAACCGCAGCGCGGTCGTCGTCGGGCGCGCCGCGTAGCCGAGGGCGAGCTGCAGGCCGCCCAGGTACAGCTCGCCGGCGTCGCCCGTCGGTACGGGGCGGAGCCGGTCGTCCAGGACGTACGCGGTGGAGCCCGCCGTGATCGCCCCCATGGGCACCACGCCTTCCGGGACCCCGCTGACGTCATGCGCGGTGACCGCCACCGTCGCCTCCGTCGGCCCGTACTCGTTGCCGAGCCGCGTGCCCGGCAGCGCGGCGCGGTGTCGCCGCACCAGCGCGGGCGCGGTGGCCTCACCGGCCAGGACGAGGAGCCGCAGATGGCGGTCGGCGCCGTCGAGGTGCGGGAGCAACTGCCGGTAGAAGGACGGCGTGGTGAGGCACTGCTGGGCCTCGTGGGCGCGCAGCAAATCCGCCACCCGCTCGGCGGACGGGAGTTCGTCCGCGCCCGGGAGCACGGCGGTGCCGCCCGTGCACAGCGCGTGGAACGTGAACATCAGCGAACCGTCGAAGGCGAGGCGCAGCGCGGAGAAGGCCGTCAGCCCCGGTTCGTAAGGGCGCGAGGCGACCAGGGAGGCGAGCCCGCCGCGGCTGATCATCACGTTCTTGGGCGGGCCGGTCGTGCCGGAGGTGGAGATGAGGTACGCGGGGGAGTGGGGGGACGGAGCGGCGTACGACGGGGTGTCGGGCGGCCCCGCGTGGGGCGAGCGGGCCCGCGGTGTCGCACCGGCACCGTCGGTCGGCGTCCCCGCGCCCGGTGCCGCGTCCAGGTCGATGAGCCTGGGCGTCGTGCCGTCGGCGGCCACTGCCGCGCGTACCTTCTCGGGCGGGGTCGCCGTGTCCCTGCCGTGGAAGACGACCGCCGCACAGCCGGTGTCGCCGACGACCGCACGCAAGTGCGCCACGGGATGTCCGGGGTCGGCGACGCACCAGGCCGCCCCCGTGCGCAGGGCCGCGACCATGCCGACGACGAGCGAGAGGCGTTGCCGCGCGTGGAGCACCACGACGTCCCCGGGGTGCACCCCCGCACCCTGCATGCGTCGGGCCAAATCTGCGCTTTGCGCGTCGAGTTGACGGTACGTCACCGACTCCGTGCCGACGGCCGCGGCGGTCCGCTCGGGCACCCGCTGGAACTGTCGCGCGATCAGGTCGAGCACGTCGGGCGGAGCGGCGGCCGGGGCGGGCAGCGGCGAGTCGTCGATGAGCGTGACGTGCTCGGCGCTCGGCGCCCCCGCCTCGGGCGCGACGAGCACCATGGGCTCCGGCCCCGGATCAAGGACCTGGAAGCCGGAGAAACGCAGCGTCACGAGCATGACGCGGTTGACGTCCGTCGCCACGAACTCGGCGAGCGGCCGCAGCCCCGTCGCCCTGGCCCGGGCGTTGACGTGCTGGATGAACAGGGTGCCCACGCCCCGGGACATCACCCGGCAGGACATGAGCAGCAGCCGCAGCACGTTGTCGCCGCCGCGCCGGTGCGAGACGGAGAGCCCGATGGTGCCGTAGTCGCCGAAGCGGTCCCGCAGCGAGGCCACGAGGATCTCGTGGTCGGGCGAGGCCATCAGCTCACGCAGTTCCTCCATCCCGTACACCAGGCCGGTGCTGTTCAACTGATGCGTCCGGACGGTGAGTTCGTGGGCCCGCGCCAGGTCCTCCGGGGTGGCACGCCAGATGCGCATCTCCAGGCCGAGCCAGGTCAGGAACTCCTCGCGGGTGCCGTCGAACGCCTCCTCGCTCTCCTTGCGCGCGCGTTCCGTGCGGTAGAGGGCGGCGCGGTCCGCGGACTCCGCGGTGGTGACGGCGGGGGTGAACTCGGGCCGCTCCGGAAGCCCGGCCATGTCCTCGGGGGTGTAGACGCGGACCTCCGGCAGGGCCTGCTGGACCTCGGCCCGCTCCAGGGGGTCGTTGTCGATGAAGGCGAGCGAGTCGACGCCGATGTTCAGCTCCCGCGCGATCCGCCGCATGGACTCGGACTTGTCGCCCCAGCCCACGCACACCGCGGCGAACCGGTCGAGGAGACCGTGGGCGCGCAGGTGCGTCGTGGCCGTCGTGTGGTCGCCGCGGCTCGCGACGGCGTGCAGGACGCCGCGCCGCTCCAGCTCGGCCAGGGCGCGCAGGGCCTCGGGGCGCGGGGTGACGGTGTCGTTCTCCAGGATCACGCCGTCCCACATGGTGTCGTCCAGGTCCCACACCAGGCACTTCACCGGTGAGGTCGGTGAGGTGGGTGAGTTCGACGAGGTCATCGCGGTTCCTCCGTTCCCGGTGTCGGGGTCGCGGGGTGTGCGGTGCGGCGTACCAGCCAGCTGCTCCAGGCGGCCACGGGGCTGCTGTTCATCACGAGGGCGTGGGCGCCGGGGGCGAGGGCGGGCGCCGTGTCGGCCATGTTGAGCAGCACGTCCACAGGGCCCAGGTGCCCGTAGCGGGAGAGGTTGCGCCCGCAGACCGGGTCGATGGGGACGTCGAGGGCCTCCTGCCAGAAGCCGAAGGCGCCCCCGGACAGGTTCTGCATCAGGTGGGTCGTGATGTCGTCGCCGGTCAGACCGTTGCGGCGGAGCAGGTCTTCGTTGAGCGCGAGGAACTCCTTGCGGCTGCGCACCGCGAGCCGGAACGTGTAGTCCGGCTCGTTGGCGCACTTCTCCGCCCAGTCGCGTTCCGGTACGTCCCGGTAGTCGATGCGGAACAGGTCGGCGAAGGCCCCGTCCGTGCGCAGCGACTGGTCGACCAGTTCGAAGGGGCCCGGCACCTCCGACGTCGTCAGGAGCACGGCGGCGGCTCCGTCCCCCACGATCGTCATCGGCGGGCGGTAGCGGGCGGGCGCGGCGGCCTTGGAGGTGGCGACGACCAGGACGCGGCGGAAGCCGGGCATGCCGCGAAGCAGCGCGGTGCCGAGGCTGAACGCCGCCGACACCGAGACGCAGCCCAGGTCGCCGACGCCGGAGACCAGAGCCCGGTGGGCGCCGATGGCGTGCTGGACGCGGGTCGCCTCCGAGGCCATCAGGTACTGCGGCGCGCGGCCCTGGACGAGCAGCAGCGCGTCCAGTTCGGCGGCCTCGGTGCCCGTCGCGCGCAGCGTCGCCTCGGCTGCGCGTACCGCGAGGTCGGACTCGGTGAGGCCGTCGGCGACGCGCACCTCGTCGATGCCGAGGGCGCGGGCGTGCCCGCGCTGGGCGGCGGGGAGCCCGTCCGTCAGGCCGTCTAGGGTCCTGACGGTGTCGGGGAACCAGGTGCCGACGTGGCCGATGGTCACCGGCGGGGCGGCGGTCACCGCTGCCCGTCCCTGACGTGCGGGGTGTGCCGCGCGATGACGCGGTCGCCGATCGCGAGCGCCGAGACCTCGTCCGTGCCCTCGATGATCTGCATGATCTTGGCGTCCCGGAAGAAGCGCCCGACCCGGCCGTTCAGGGTGCAGCCCGCCGCGCCGAGGAGCTGCACGGTGTCGCGGGTGACCGCGGCGGCGGCGGTGGCGGCCGCGTACTTGGCCATGATGGTCGCGGTGATGGCCTCGCGGTCCTTCGACTCCCGCAGGGCGGCGGCCCGTTCGCACAGGGAGCGTGCTCCTTCTGCGCGCACGTGGGCACGGCCGACGGCGGCGCGCACCGTGGCGTGCCCGGAGAGCGGGATGTCGGCCTGCCTGCGCCGGGCGACGTGCCCGGCGGCCTCGGCCAGACTGCCCTCGGCCATGCCGACGCACCCCCAGGCGACCGTGTGGCGGCCGTGGTCGAGGGCGGTGCCGACGGTGTGGGTGAGCCCGAATCCGGGCGGGCCGACGACGTGGTCCGCGGGGACGCGGACGTCGTCGAAGCCGATGTGGGCGAGGCGGGCGCCGCGCAGCCCGAGCGCGTCCGTGACCGGCTGTCTTCGTACGCCGGGGGCGTCGGCCGGTACCAGGACCGTGGTCAGCCCGCCCGGCGCGCGGCCGAGGACCAGCAGCACGTCGGCGTCCTGGCCGAAGGTGACCCACACCTTGTGGCCGCTGACCCGGACCTCGCCGTCGTGCGGCTCGACGCGGGTGGCGACGGCCGCGAGCTCGGTCCCCGCGCCGGGTTCGGTGGCGGCGAAGCCCGCGAGCAGGTCCCCCGAGGCGAGGCGCGGCAGCCAGGTCTGCCGCTGCGCGGCGGTGCCCCAGCGGTGGACGGCCGCGTTGACCATGCCGCTGACGGTGAGCAGGGCGCGCAACGAGGAGCAGACCGCGCCGAGTTCGGCGGCCGCGTGCCCCACCGCGCGGGCTCCGGCGCCGCCGCCTCCGTACGCGGTGGGAACGTCCAGGCCGAGAAGACCGGTCCGCGCCGCTTCGTCGATCACGTCCCGGGGCAGGCCGGTTCCGGCATCCCATGCGGACGCCTCGGCCGTCGCTCTCGCGAGCAGTGCGGGGAAGCCGGGTGAGAGGTCGGGCGAGGGACCGGGGCCGAGTTCGGTCACCGTCACTTCGACACCGCTTCCGCGGTGGGCGACGACCGCTCCCCACGCTTGCGCCGCACGTACTCGGCGATGCGCCTCACGGTACGGAAATTGTCGAGGTCAAGGTCCTCCACCTCGACGGAAACGCCATAGGCCTGTTCCACATGGACCACGATTTCCAGCGCTCTCAAGGAATTGATGAGTCCGCGCTCGAAGAAATCGTCGTCCGGTTCGATCGGAGAGGCAGTGAGGGACTCAAGGTGATTCTTCAACTCAACAATGAGATCGTCGTGCACAGCGTCATGCAAAGAATGTGCCTGTTGGGTCATGCCGCGTTCAATTCCTTTCGCGACAGCCACCGCAACGGCCTCAAGGGCGCGAAGCTCCGGTGGCCGCATCCGCAAGTCGCCACATAAGTGCAGTTCATGGCGGCATGCATGGGCGGTCGGTCAAACTGCGTGCAGGATTCACGTGCAACGCGGCGAGTCTGTCACAGGGCTTGTTCATGAGTCCAGAGATCCAATGGATCTCCTTGTGTGACATCAAATGAAAGGGAAAGTCTGCAGCTCCGAGGCACTTTGGAACATGAACTTCCCCTTTCACTTGACAGTGATGTGCAGAAGTTTGCCCGTTTCGGGACGCGAAAGCGGCCGATGCCCGGCGGTGACCCGCCGGGCATCGGCCATGTGCGTCAGTGGCGTCCGCTAGCTGTCGGCGTTGAGCACCCCGATCAGTCGCGTCGCCGTCGTGGTCATGGCCTGCCGACCCACCGTCAGATAGCTGCGGGTGTCCACCGCCTTGGGGTGGTCGGCGAGATACGCGCGGATCGCGTTGGTCATGGCGATGTTCAGGGCCGTGCCGATGTTGACCTTGGCGATGCCGCCCGCGACCGCCCGGGCCAGCTCGTCGTCGGGGACGCCGGAGGAGCCGTGCAGGACCAGGGGCACCCGCAGGGCCTCTTCCAGGCGGGCGAGCAGGGCGTGGTCGAGGACGGCCGTGCGCGAGGTCATCGCGTGCGAGCTGCCGATGGCGACGGCGAGCGCGTCGATGCCGGTCTCGGCGGTGAACTGGCAGGCCTCCTCGGGGCCCGTGCGCGCGCCCGGAGCGTGCGCGTCCAGCGGCGGCTTGCCGCCCTTCCCGCCGACCTGTCCCAACTCCGCCTCGACCCAGAGGCCTTGGCTGTGCGCCCAGTCTGCGGCGGCGCGGGTCGCGGTCAGGTTCTGGTGGTAGGGCAGCTGGGACGCGTCGTACATCACGGAGCTGAAACCGGCGTCGGCGGCCTGGCGCAGCAGGGCGTCCTGCGTGACGTGGTCGAGGTGCAGGGCGACCGGCACGGCCGCCGCCTCGGCGAGGGCGAGGGCGGCGCGGGCGAGCGGCAGGATGCGTCCGTAGCGGTAGGTGACCGCGTTCTCGCTGATCTGCAGCACCACCGGGGACTTGGCGGCCTCGGCACCGGCGACCACGGCCTCGGCGTGTTCCAGGGTGATGATGTTGAAGGCCGCGACGGCGCGGCGCTTGGCGGCGGCCTCGGCGACGAGGGCGCCGGTCTGTGCCAGCGGCATCGGCTCTCCTCCCGTCCCGGTCAGTGACCGTCGAGGACGATCGAGCGGCGCAGGTGGCGCGGCCGGTCCGGGTCGAGGTTCCGGTGGGCGGCGACCGCGACGGCGAGCCGCTGGGCGCGCACGAGTTCGGCCAGCGGGTCGAGGGTGCCCTCGATCCACAGGGCGCCGGTCGCCCGGACCTCCTCGGCGAGCCCCGCGGGTGCCTCGCCGAACATCCAGGTCGCCGTGGTGTCGGTGGAGATGCTGATGGGGCCGTGCCGGTACTCCATGGCCGGGTAGGCCTCGGTCCAGGACAGCGACGCCTCGCGCATCTTCAGCGCCGCTTCCTGGGTCAGGCCGTTGGTCCAGCCCTTGCCGATGAACGTGAACTGGGAGCACTCCACCAGCCCCGCGGGCAACGGCTCGGCGAGCGCGGTGCGGGCGTCGGCGACGGCCTGCTCGGTGTGCAGCCCGAAATGGGCGCGGAGCAGCGTCAGGGCGGTGGTGGCGAAGCGGGTCTGGACGACGGACCGCTCGTCGGCGAAGTCGAGGACCACGAGGTCGTCCGCCGCGCTCATCACCGGCGTTTCGGGGTCGGCGGTGATCGCGGTGGTGCGGACGCCGCCGCGCAGCCGGGCGAGGAGGCCGAGCACCTCGGTCGTGGTGCCGGACCGGGTCAGGGCGACGACGCGGTCGTACGAGCGCGCCGCGGGGAACTCGGACGCGGCGAAGGCGTCGGTCTCGCCGAGGCCCGCGCCCTCGCGGAGCGCGGCGACGGCCTGGGCCATGAAGAAGGAGGTCCCGCAGCCCACCACGGCGACGCGCTCGCCGGGCGAGGTGAGCGCGTCCTTGTGGGGTGCCGCGAGGGCGGCGGCGCGCGTCCAGCACTCGGGCTGGGTCATCAGTTCGTTCTCGGCATGGCTCATGGCCGGCTTCCACCCTGTGTGTCGGGCGCACCACGACATCGTGATGCTCGTTCATGCAAGATATAGCTGGGTTTCAATCATAATCAAGCATCGACTTGTGGGTTAGGGTCATCACGGACAGTGAGTACGGAACTGAGTGGAGGGTGCGGATGTCCCGCGACGCCCGCTGGCAGGCGCTCCTTGAACTGCTCGTCGACCGGGGGCGCCTGGACGTCGAGGAAGCGGCGACGGAGCTCGGCGTCTCGGCCGCGACCATCCGCCGGGACTTCGACCAGCTCGCCGAGCAGCAGATGCTGGTGCGCACCCGGGGCGGCGCGGTCGTCCACGGCGTCTCGTACGAGCTGCCGCTGCGCTACAAGACCGCCCGCCAGGCCTCGGAGAAGCAGCGGATCGCCAAGGCGGTCGCGGACTCGATCGCCCCGGGTGAGGCGGTCGGCCTGACCGGCGGCACGACGACCACGGAGGTCGCGCGGGCGCTCGCCGTGCGCACCGAACTGGCCTCCGGGTCACCGGCGTTGACCATCGTGACCAATGCCCTCAACATCGCCAACGAGCTGGCCGTGCGCCCGCAGTTCAAGATCGTGGTGACGGGCGGGGTGGCCCGTCCGCAGTCCTACGAGCTCACCGGCCCGCTCGCCGGCGGCGTGCTCGGGCAGATCACCCTGGACGTCGCGGTCCTCGGCGTCGGCGCCTTCGACGTCGTGCACGGAGCGACCGCGCACGACGAGGACGAGGCGGCCATCAACCGGCTGCTCTGCGAGAGCGCCACCCGGGTCGTGGTCGCGGCCGACGCGACGAAGCTCGGCCGCCGCGCGTTCGCGCGGATCTGCGAGACGGGGCGCGTGGACACGCTCGTGACCGACACGGCCGTCTCCGACGAGACGGCCGCGCGGTTCACCGACGCGGGGGTGTCGGTGGTGACGGCGTAGCCGCGCCGCTCGGCCGGGGCCGCTGCCGCCCCGCGCTCCCGGGACTCACCTCGGTCGGGCGCCCGCTTTCGATCAGCAGATACGAGGAAGCTGTTCGCCCAGCGGCATGTCGAGGATCCGTCGCGCGCCGACCAGCGTGCGCAGTCCGACCCGGCCAGCGGGTCCCGGTCCGGCTTCGCCTATGCGCACCGCGGAGCCGCCCTCGGGCAGGCCGCGCAGGGCGGCGAGAGCCCGGTCGGCCGCGTCCGGGGCGACGAAGGCCAGGAGGCAGCCTTCGTTGGCGACGGTCAGCGGGTCGAGGCCGAGCAGGTCGCAGGCGGCGGCGACCGGTCCCGGCACGGGCACGGCGGCCTCGTCGATCTCGACGGACAGGGCGGCGTCCCTGGCGATCTCGTTGAGGGCCGCGGCGATCCCGCCGCGGGTGGGGTCGCGCAAGGTGTGGACGGCGTCCCCCAACGGACCGAGTGCCGCCACCAGACGGTGCAGGGGGCGGGTGTCCGAGGCGATGTCGGTCTCGAATCCCAGGCCCTCGCGGGTGGAGAGGACAGCCGTGCCGTGCAGGCCCACGGGCCCGGACAGCAGGACGGCGTCGCCGGGACGCGCCCGGCCCGCGGCGGGCGTGAGCCCGCGAACTCGGCGGCCGATCCCGGTGGTGTTGAGGAAGAGGCGGTCGGCCGCGCCCCGCCCGACCACCTTGGTGTCCCCGGTGACGACGGGGACGGGAACGTCACGCGCCGCCTTGCCGACCGAGGCGAGCGCGGCCCGCAGGTCGTCCAGGGGCAGCCCCTCCTCGGCGATCACCGCGAGGCTCAGGGCGAGCGGCTGCGCCCCGCGCATGGCGAGGTCGTTGACGGTCCCGTGCACGGCGAGGGAGCCGATGTCGCCGCCGGGGAAGGACAGCGGGCTGACCACGAAGGAGTCGGTGGAGACGACCAGGTCGGGCTGGGACGGCAGCAGCGCGGCGTCCTCCAGCGGGCCGTGGGCCGGGCCGCCGAGCGCCGGAAGCACCAGGTCCTCCAGGAGTTCCGCCGTGAGCCGTCCGCCCGCTCCGTGCCCGAGCAGGAGCAGCGCGTCCTCGTGGTGGGGGACAGGGCAGTCGAGGGTCATGCGGGGCTCCCTTCCGGCTCCCGCCCGGCCGCGTGGAACGCCGCGCACGTTCCCTCCGCCGACACCATCGGCGCCCCCAGCGGCGTACGCGGTGTGCAGCGCACCCGGTAGGCGGGGCACTGCGTGGGGAGCCGTGCCCCGGTGAGGATCGCCCCCGCGATGCACTGAGGGTCCTCGACGGAGCGCGGGCCGGTGAGGCCGAAGCGGTGGACCGCGTCGAACCTCGCGTAGGCCGCGCGGAGCCGCAGACCGCTGGACGGCAGGGTGCCGATGCCGCGCCAGGCCCGGTCGGTGATCCGGAAGACACGGAGCAGGACGTCCTGCGCGTGGGCGTTGCCGGTGCGGCGCACGGCCCGGACGTACTGGTTCTCCACTTCATGGCGGCCCGATTCGAGTTGGCGCACGGCCATGAGGATGCCCTCGATGAGGTCGAGCGGTTCGAAACCGGTGACCACGATCGGCACCCGGTACAGGGCGGCGATGGGTTCGTAGGCGCGCCAGCCCATGACCGCGCACACGTGCCCGGCGGCCAGGAACGCCTCGACCCGGCAGTCCGCGGATTCGAGGAGCGCCGTCATCGCCGGGGGCACGAGGACGTGGCTGACGAGCAGGGAGAAGTTCGGCAGGCCGAGGCGTTCGGCGTGCAGGACCGCCATGGCGTTGGCGGGCGCGGTCGTCTCGAAACCGACGGCGAGGAAGACGACCTGGCGGCCCGGGTTCGCCGCGGCGACGCGGACCGCGTCCGTCGGGGAGTACACCACGCGGACGTCCGCGCCGCGCGCCCGCAGCGACAGGAGGTCCGTCGAGGTACCGGGTACGCGCAGCATGTCGCCGAAGCTGGTGAGGATCACGTCGGGGCGGGCCGCGAGTGCCAGCGCCAGGTCCAGGGTCTCCAGCGGGGTGACACAGACCGGACAGCCGGGTCCGTGGACCATGCGGACGCCCGCGGGAAGCAGTTCGTCGATGCCCTGACGGACGAGCGTGTGGGTCTGGCCGCCGCACACCTCCATGATCCGCCAGGGCCGGGTCGCGGTGGCCCGCAGTTCGTCCAGGAGACGGCGGGCCAGCGCCGGATCTCGGTACTCGTCGAGGTACTTCACTGCTCGCTCACTGGCTGGTTCAGGTCGAGGCGGACGTCGACGACTCCCTCCACCGCGCGGCTCGCGCGGGCGAGGAAGGGGACGAGCGCCGTGTCCCGCAGGGTGCCGCCGAGGGTGACGACTCCCTCCCGGACCCGTACGTCGACCTGCGTTCGCGCGGGCAGGGAGGACAGGACGGCGTGCCGGATCTCGGCGGCGATGTCCTCGTCGGCGCGCAGGAAGACCTTGAGCAGGTCGCTGCGGCTCACCACGCCCTGCAGCAGCCCGGAGGCGTCGACGACCGGCAGGTGCTTGACGCGGCGCCGTGCCATGACGCGCGCGGCCACGGCCAACGTGGCGTCGGGGCGCACGGACACGGCCGGGCTCGTCATGAGCTCGCCCGCGGTGACCGCGCCCGCCTTGGCCAGGTCGGGCAGGCGGCGCAGCACGTCGTACCGCGCCGGGTCGGCGTCCCGGAACTCCTCCTTGGGCAGCAGGTCCGCCTCGGAGACGACGCCGATGACGCGGCCCTCGCCTTCGAGGACGGGCAGGAAGCCGACCTTCCACTGCTGGATGAGTTCCACGAGTTCCTTGAAGGGGGCCTCCTGGCCGACGGCGATGACGGTGTGGGTCATCACGTCGCTCACATGGAACGGGGAGGAGTCCTCGGGGGGCAGGTCCGTGGCCGGGGACCCGGTGACCGGGGATTCGTCGCGGGTGGTGTCAGACATCGCTTCCTCCGTGGGTGCGGACGACGGTGAGGTCGAGGAAGTGGGTGGAGCAGGAGATGCACGGGTCGTGGTTGCGGATGGTCCGCTCGCACAGGTCCGTGAGTTCGGCGTCGCTGAGGTCCGCCCGGGCGACGGCCCGCGACGCCGTCCGGCGCAGGTCGTCCTCGATGGCACCCTGGTTCTGCGCGGTGGGAGGCACGAGCACCGCGTCGGTGACAGTGCCGTCGGCCGCCAGCGAGTAGCGGTGGTAGAGGAGCCCGCGCGGCGCCTCGGTCGCCCCGTGCCCGGTGCCCGCGGCGGGAGGCACCGCGACGAAGGGGCGGGACGGCGGCTCGTACGTCTCGATGAGGCGCAGCGCCTCGTCGACCGCGTACACGATCTCCACGGCCCGTACGAGGACGGAGCGGTAGGGGTTGCGGCAGACCACGCCGTCACGGGGGTCCGCGAGCCCGGCCGCGCGGGCCGCCTCCGCCGCCGTCCGCGACAGCAGACGTCCGCTGATCGCGAACCGGGCGAGCGAACCGGTGAGATGGCGTCGGCCGTCGAGGCGCGAGTGCAGGGCCGTGGAGTGCGGCACCTGTTCCTCGCGGACGCGCAGCGGGAAGTCGCGCACCGGGAAGGTGCCGAAGGCCCCGTCGGAGCGCAGTACGGCGGGGACGCCCGACTCGATGGCGTACGTGTCGGGGCAGGCCAGGGCCAGGAAGTCGGCGTCCACCCCGGCATCGGGGAAGTCGAAGCCCGCCACCCAGCGCACGGTGTCCCAGGCGTCGTCCAGGGCCCGCCTCAACCGCTCGGCCAGCGGGCGGAGTTCGGCACGGACGGGGGCGCGGTGGAAGCCGCCGAGGCGTACGTTCACCGGATGGATGGCGCGGCCGCCGAGGACTTCCAGGAGCGCGTTGCCCGCCTGCTTCAGGCGCAGGCCCCGCTCCACGTCCGCGCGCCGGGTGCGGGCCAGGTCGACGGCGCCGTCGCAGCCCAGGAAGTCCGGCGCGTGCAGCAGATAGACGTGCAGGGCCTGGCTCTCGATCCACTCGCCGCAGTACAGCAGCCGGCGCAGCGCGCCGATCTCCCGCGGCACCCGGACCCCGCACGCGTCCTCGACGGCCGCGCAGGCACTCAGCTGGTACGCCACGGGGCAGATCCCGCACACGCGGGAGGTGATGTCGGGCGGCTCGGTGTGGGCGCGGCCGCGCAGCAGGGCCTCGAAGAAGCGGGGCGGCTCGTAGATGTTCAGCTGTGCCTGTGTGACCGTCCCGTCGTGCACGCGCAGGCGCAGGGCGCCCTCGCCCTCGACCCGGGTCAGCGAGCCGACGTGCAGAACGCGGGATCCGCGGTGCGTCACGGCCGTGACTCCTCTTCGAAGGCGGAGGCGTTGAAGGTGCGCAGCAGCCGCTCTACGGCCCGCTGGTCCAGGCCGTCGCGGCGCAGCCGCGGGATCAGGGCGGGCAGGTTCGCCGAGCCGGAGGGGCCGAAGCAGCCGTAGCAGCCGCGCCCGTAGGCCGGGCAGATCGCGCCGCAGCCCGCCTGGGTGACCGGCCCCAGGCAGGGGGTGCCGTGGGCGACGGTGACGCAGACCGTGCCGCGCCGCTTGCACGCGAAGCACACGCTGTGGTTCGGGATGTCGGGCTTCCGTCCCGCGAGGTGGGCCGTGAGGACCTCCAGGAGCTGGCCGCGGTCGACGGGGCAGCCGCGCAGCTCGAAGTCGACGTCCACATGGGCCGACACGGGCGTGGAGGTGGCGAGGGTGTCGATGTGGTCGGGGCGGGCGTACACGGCGCGGCGGAACTCCTCGACGTCGGCGAAGTTCCGCAGCGCCTGGATGCCGCCCGCGGTGGCGCAGGCGCCGATGGTGATCAGACGCCGGGACTCGGCGCGGATCCGCCGCACCCGCTCCGCGTCGGCGGCCGTGGTGACCGAGCCCTCCACGAGTGCCACGTCGTACGGTCCCGGACGGACCGCGCTCGACGCCTCCAGGAAGTGCGCGATCTCCACCCGGCCCGCGAGGCCGAGGAGTTCGTCCTCGCAGTCCAGGAGGGTGAGCTGGCAGCCGTCGCACGAGGCCAGCTTGAACACGGCGAGCGTGGGGGCGGCCATGTCACAACTCCCTTACGGAGAGCCATGGTTCGGCGCGGCTCCAGCTCACCACCGGTCCGTCCCGGCACAGCAGCACCGGGCCGAGCTGGCAGTGGCCGCACGTGCCGGTGGCGCAGCGCATGGTGCGCTCCAGCGAGACCCGGACGTGATCGGCGGCGACCCCCCGGTGCACGAGGTCGCGCGCGGTCGCGCGGATCATCGGCTCGGGTCCGCAGACGAACGCCCAACTGCTCGGCGGGTCGAAGCGGGCCCGGTCAAGCAGCCGGGTGACCAGGCCGACCTCACCGCGCCAGCCGTCGGACGGGCGGTCGACGGTCACCCCCGTGTACGCGGTCGGCCAGCGCCGAGTCTCGTACTTGGACAGCAGATCGGCCGGGGTGCGGGCACCGATCAGGACGTTGACGCGGCCGCGGCGCCTCGGCTCGGCGACCGCGTCGCGGATGAGCGGGCGCAGCGGCGCGAGCCCGATGCCGCCCGCCACCACGACGACGTCCTGGCCGAGCGCGCGCTCGAGCTCCCAGCCGGTGCCGTAGGGGCCGCGCAGCCCCAGGACGTCACCGACTCGCGCGGCGCACAACCCCTCGGAGACCGCTCCTACGGCGCGCACGGTGTGGGCGAGGCCGCCGGTGGTGGGAAGGGCGCTCACGGAGAGGGGGATCTCGCCGCGCCCGAAGCAGTGCACCATGGCGAACTGTCCCGGTACGAACTGCGGCAGCGCCTCGGCCACGGGATCGAGGCGCAGGGTGACCGTGTCGGGCGTCTCCGGCCAGCGGGCGATCACCCGGTACGGCACCGGGAGCCGGGCCTCCGCCCGCGCCGCCGGGGCGGCCGGTGCCGTGGTGGACGGCGCGGCGCTCATCGTGCGCTGCCGCTGCCGTAGGGGGCGTACAGGTCGAGCAGCCGGACGCGGGCCGACTGCAGCCGGTGCGCGAGGACCTTGCCGACCCACTGGCCGACGGCCGAGCCGAGCTGCGGGTCGTCCTCGCACATGAGCCGCACCGCCGTCGCGTCGAACTCGTAGGCGCGCACCTGCGTCGTGGCCTCGGCGCCGAGCTGCCACACGTAGGGCGGGAACAGCCAGGACCAGCCCACCAGTTCGTCGAAACCGATGGTCTCGATCACGGGTGACCGGCGCCCCGGAACGTGCATGTCGAGGGTGACGGTTCCGGTGCGGACGATCCAGAACCGGTCGGCGCGTGCGCCCTCCTCGAAGAGTCTGGTGCCCTGGCGGATGGTGACATCGCGGGCGACCCGCAGCAGACGGGCGCGGTACGCCGACGGCAGAGCCTGCGTCATGCGGGTGATGGACGTGGTGTTCATGGCTGTGGCCCCTTGTCGTGGCGCGCCGACCGGTCGTCGTGCGCGGTGCCCGGGTCGCCGCCCGCCGCATTGCGCTCGGCGGCCAGCGCGGCGACCTCCTCGGTGATGTCGATCCCGGCCGGGCACCACGCGACGCAGCGCCCGCAGCCCACGCAGCCGCTGCTGCCGAACTGGTCGTGCCAGGTGGAGAGTTTGTGGGTGAGCCACTGCCGGTAGCGGCTGCGGAGGGAGGCGCGGACCGGACCGCCGTGCAGGAGGGAGAAGTCCAGGTCGAAGCAGGAGTCCCAGCGCTGCCACCGCTCCGTGTGGTCGCCGGTGAGGTCGGTGACCTCCTCGGTGGTGGTGCAGAAGCACGTGGGGCAGACCATGGTGCAGTTGGCGCAGGCGAGACAGCGCGTCGCGACGTCGTCCCAGCGGTCCGCGGTGAGGCTCTCGCCCATCAGCGCCCGCAGGTCGAGCGGCGGCAGCGAGCGGCCCATGCGCTCCCGGGCCGCGTCCACCGACCCGCGCGCCACGGACTCGGTCCTCAGGTCCGCCGGCCGGTGCGGCACGCTGTCGAGCAGCCGTGCTCCCGCCGCACTCCCCACGCGGACGAAGAAGCGGTGGCTGTCGGCGTCGACGACTTCGGTGAGCGCAAGGTCGAAGGCGCCGTCGGCCGCGGGGCCGCCACCGGCGGACACGCAGAAGCAGGTCGCGCCGGGGTCGGTGCACTCCACGGCTATCAGAAGCGCCCCCCTCCGGCGCTCCCGATAGCCGCGGTCCGGGGTGGCGGTGTCCCTCGCTCGGGCGGAGTCGTGAGTTCCGGGAGGCCCGCCCGCCAGGACGCGGTCCTGGATCGCGATGGCCCGCAGATCGCAGGGCCGGACCCCGAGAAAGGCGTACCCGCGCGGCTCGGGGCTGGCCTCGGTGAACACCGGAACGCCGTCCGTCCCGCGCCGGGCGCTCCACAACTGTTCGCGCTGCGGGTGCAGGAAGGCCTTCCACGACTGCGGTCCGGCGCTGTGCGCGAACGCGGCGCCGTCCTCACGGGGCGTCAGCCGGTAGCGCCCGGCGGCGAGTTCGACGCCCCAGCCGAACGGAAGCTCGTCGGCGGACGTCAACTCGGCCAGGACGACCGCGCCGTCGCGGACCGTGGGGCCCACGACCGTGCGGCCGTCCGCGACGAGCACGGCCACCAGGGCGTCGAGACCCTCCCGTTCGAGCACTGCGGTGGATCCGCCGGCGGCCATGGAACCCTCCTCGCCACGCGCGGTGCGCGGGGCCCGCCGTCACGCGCCGGGCAGCTCCCACACCACCAGGGTCGGGGGGAGCGGGTCCGCTTGTGCAGGGGCCGTTCGGGCCGGTTGAGGGGCCGGTGGGGCGGAATCCTGGCCGGACGGGCCACGGAAGGGGGCGCCGGGCGGTCGGATGCCCGGCGGTCGCCGGAGGACGGGCAGGCCCTCCGGCGACACGGATCGGCCGAGCGCACCGGGTGCCGTGCGGCGCGTGTCGAGGCGGTCCGCGCGCAACGGGCCCGTGGCATCAGGTCCTGCGGCTTCCCCACTCCGGTCCGATCCGCCGCCACTCGTCGTCCCACGCGGCCATGCGCCTCCTGTTGAGGACGGCGCGCACGGCGCGCAGGCCGATGAGCGCCGTCAGCGCGGTCCCGGCCGCGGCGGCAGCGGCCGCGCCGGCGACGCGCAGCGCGACTCCACCGGCGTCGAGCGGCGCCTCGGTCACCAGGCCGCGGGCGTCGAGCCACACGGCGACGCGGTCCCCGCGCCGACTGCCGCCCGGCACCAGCGCGTCGCCGGTGCGCCGGGTGCCGTCGGACGACGTCCAGCGGGCGGGCACCCGGTACAAATGCACCGTGCCGTCGGCGACGGGCACCGCGGGCGGGGCGTTCACCGTGAGCACGGCGGCGACCCGATGACGCTCCGACCGCTCGGCCCTGGCCACCGCGACGCCGTCGCGGTGCGCGACCACACCGGCGACGGCCCCCGCGGTGGGCGCGCCCACGCACAGCACGACGCCGACGACGAGCACCGTCCATGCCTCGATCACGTCCGAGCGGCGCCGCAGGGGACTGCGGCCCGGCCGCCACCACCGGACACGGCGGGGCACGGCGTCAATCCCCTGTCTCCCTGAAGGAGGCCACCTCCCGGGCGACCCCGCTCGCCCACTTCGACACGGCGTCGAAGTCACGGAAGTCGCCCCCCTTGCCGGACCGCAGGATCATCCGGGCGACCCGGCCGCGGGCCCGCTCGTCGAGGCAGCCCCCGAACGTGACGTGCACCCGGGCGCCGAGCCTGTGCGCGACGCGGCGCACGGAGGGCGGCGGCGGAATGTCCCGCAGCGACGCCGAGGAGTCCAGCGGACCGCTGCTGAAGAGCCACAGCGGGCGGCCGGACAGCGCGCGCCGGTGCCGCCGCGCGAAGCGCCGCGCGTCACGCTGCCAGCGCCCGGCGTACAGCGCGCCGCCGAGCACCACGGCGTCGTACGAGGAGAGATCCCGCACCTCCCCGGCCGACCGCACCTCCACTTCAAGCCCGGCCTCGCCGAGCGCGGTGCCCACGGAGCGCGCCAGCTCGGCGGTGGAGCCATAGGTCGACCCGTAGGCGACCAGGACCGCGTGTGTCATGGCCGTACCCCTCTCACAGTTTGCGCAGCCAGTCGTCCGCGACGCCGTGCGGTGCCTGCTCCGACGGCCGCAGGTGGGAGTCGTCCAGGCGATGGGTGAGCTCGTCGACGACCGCGACCACGCCGTCGATCTGCCGCGTCATCCGCACGGCGATGGCCACCTCGCTGCTGCGTTCGAGTCGGCCGCGCAGCGTCACCACGCCGTCGAGGACTTCGACGGTGATGGTCCGCGGCGCGAGCCACAGCGTCTGTACGAGGACCTCGTCGACGACGTCCTGACGGATGTCCGCGTCGGAGCGCAGGAACACCTGGAGCAGGTCACGGCGGGTGACGATGCCGACGAGGCGTTCCTCCTCGTCCACGACGGGCAGCCGCTCGACGCGGTGCCCGGCCATGGTGCGGGCGGCCTCGGCGATGGTGTCGTCGGCGTGCACGGTGACGGCGGGCTGCGACATCAGCTGTCCCGCGGTGCGGGCCCGGGCCTTGGGCGTCTGCTTGCGCGCGCCGGGGAGCAGCTTCCGCCAGCGGCCGGACCGGACGGTCGTGTGCGGATCCTCGGCCTCCGCCTGGTGGGCCATGAGGTCCGTCTCGGAGAGCACCCCGATGACGTACTGCTCGTCGTCCACCACCGGAAGTCCGCTGATGCGGTGCTGGTCCAGGAGCCGGGCGACCTCCTTGAAGGAGGTGTCGTACGTGGCCTGGACGACGTCGGTCGCCATGACCGTGCCGACCTTGCGGTGCTTCATTTCCTTCGCCTCCTCGGCGGGCTCGGCGTGGTACGTGGCTTCAGCGGAGCCGTCGCAGTTGTCGCAGGTAGGGGTCCTTGGCCGGGCGGGGCAGCACGCGCACGCGCACGTCGAGCGCGGTGATCCGCTCCGGCCGGGCGAGAACCGGATTGAGGTCGGCTTCGGCGAGCTGCGGCAGGTCGCCCGCCATCCGGGAGAGCCGCAGCAGCAGTTGCTCGATGCCTTCCAGGTCCACGGGCCCGTCGCCCCCGCCGCCGAAGAGCAGCGGCGCGCAGCGGGGCGAGGTGATCAGATCGTGGACGTCGTGGTCGGTGAGCGGCGCGAGGCGGGCCGCGTGGTCGGCGAGCACCTCCGTCGCGGTGCCGCCGTGTCCGAACAGCACCAGTGGCCCGAAGACCTCGTCCTGGACGACGCCGGCGAAGAGTTCGACGCCGCGTGGCGCGAGGGGCTGCACGACCACGCCGGTCATCAGATGACCGAAGCGCAGGACGAAGTCCCGGTGGGCGGCGCGGACCTGTGCGTCGCCGCGCAGGTCGAGATGGAGCGCGTGCTCCTGGCTCTTGTGCAGCAGGCCGGGCCAGTGGGCCTTGAGCACGACGAGCCCGTCGGGGCCCTTGAGGCGCTCGGCGGCGAGCACCGCGTCGTCCTCGGTCTCGGCCCAGGCCCAGGGAAGCTGACGGATGCCGTAGGCGTCGAGGAGCGCGGCGCACTCGCGGGGACTGAGCCAGCCGCCCTCCGGGTGCTGGTCCAAGTAGGCCTCGACGGTCGCGTGGGCACGGGGTGGATCGACGGCGTCGAGTCCGGGCACGGTGCCGGGTGGACGGGCGAGCCAGCAAGCGCGTGCGGCGGCGTGGGCGAGGGCGCGTGCGGCACCTTGCGGGTCGGAGTAGGCGGGCACCGTGCCGTCCTCGGCGGCCAGCAGCCGCACCGGCAGGTCCTGGTCGAGCAGCACCGCGGCCACCGGCCGGTCCCGACAGCGGTCCGGGGTGTGGGTGAGGGACCGGACCAGCGTGTCGCCCGTCGCCGCGGCGACCGCGGTGGGCACGAGCGCCACCAGGACCGCGTCGACCCGGCCGCTCGCGGCGAGGACGCGGACACAGGCGCGCAGCTGTTCCTCGCTGACGGCGGCGGTGGTGTCGACGGGGTTGGTGGCGGTGGCGCCCTCGGGCAGGACGGCGAGCACGTCGTCGATGACGTCGATGCCGAGGGGCGGCAGCGTGAGCCCCGCCTCCGCACAGGCGTCGGCGGTGAGGACCCCGGCGCCCCCCGCATTGGTCACCACGCCGACACGGACCCCCGCGGGCAGCGGCTGGCTGTGCAACAGGGCGGCGGTTTCCAGGAGTTCACCGACCGAGCGGGTGGCCGTGATCCCGGCCTGCCTGAACAGGGCCCGGCGCGTCATGGTGGAGGTGGCGGCGGCCGAGGTGTGCGAGGCGGCTGCCACCCGCCCGGCCCCGGTGCGGCCCGCGTCGACCGTCAGGATGGGCATCCGCCGGGTGACGCGCCGTGCCGTGCGGGCGAAGGCGCGGGGATTGCCGAACGACTCCAGGTGCAGCAGTGCCAGGTCGGTGCGCCCGTCGCACTCCCACCACTGGAGCAGGTCGTTGCCGCTGACGTCGTACTTGTCGCCCAGGGACACGAAGCTGGACACGCCCACCCCCAGCCGGGCAAGACCGCTGAGCAGCGCGATGCCCACACCGCCGGACTGCACGGCGACCCCGGCCGTGCCGGGGTGCGGGTGCGCGGCGGCGAACGTCGCGTCCAGGCACATGCCCGGTTCGGTGTTGGCGAGGCCGAGGCAGTTGGGGCCGACCAGGCGCATCCCGTGCGCCCGGCAGATGTCGAGCAGCGCCCGCGCCCCGTCGGCGTCGAGCCCGGCGGAGACGATGACGAGGGCGGCCACACCGAACTTGCCGCACTCCTCGGCGGCCGCCGGGATCCGGGCCGCCGGGACGGCGAGCACCGCGAGTTCGGGGACCTCAGGCAGCGAGGCGACGTCAGGGTACGCGTGCACACCGAGGACGACGGCGGCGTTCGGGTTGACGGCGAACAGGCGGCCGGTGAAGCCGCCGGTGCACAGGTTGCGCAGGACGGCCCGGCCGACCGACCCCGGCCTGCGGCCCACGCCGATCACGGCGACCGAACCGGGGCGCAGCAGCGGCCGCAGGCTCGCCACATCGGCGGTGCGGCCGCGGAAGTCCACGGACGTCAAGTAGGTGTCGGTCTGCGCGAGTTGGACCACACACCTCACCTCGGTTCCCTCGAAGCGGCGCGTGCTGCTCAGACCGAGGTCCGCGAAGACCTTCAGGACCTGGTGGTTCTCGGCGAGCGCGTCGGCGGTGAACGCGGTGACCCCGGCGGCACGGGCGGCGGACACCAGGTGCTCCAGGAGCAGCGTGCCGATGCCGCGATGGTGCCAGTGGTCACCCACGGCCAGGGCGATGTCGGCCGTGACGGCTCCCGCGCCGGTGGGCTCGGCGTTCGTCGTCTCGTACTCGGCGATCCCGACGAGGTGCCCTTCGTGCTCGGCGAGCAGCGCGCGGTACCCGGAACGATCCGGCCGCCCGCTCCGCGAACCGGCCGGTACAGCACGACCGGAGACACGAGCCGCGGCCTCCTCGGCCGAGCGGTGGCTCGCCACGAAGAACCGCAGCCGCAGATGCTCCGGCGACATGCCCTCGTACAGGCGCAGCACCGCGTCGTGGTCGCCGGGCTCACCGGGGCGTATGCGGATGGTGGTGCCGTCGGCGAGCAGGGCGTACGCGGTGTCGGGGACCGCGGCGGGTGCGGGGGTGCGGGATGCTGCGCTGCCGGTCATCGTGTACCTCGCGCTTGTGTTCGGCCGGTTGACGTCTTCAGAGTCGTGCCGGAGCCCGGCGCCGGGCAGTGGCCGACCGGCACGCGTCCGAGGGCCGGGCGACGCGCTGACGCGGGCCGGGCGGCCCTCAGGGCAGGGGCTCGCCGAGTTCGCCCTCGACGGCGTCGGCCATCACCCGCAGCACGCCGAGCGTGCGGTGGGCCTCCGCCTCGTCGACCTGGGCGATCGCGAAGCCGACGTGGACGATCACATATGTGCCGACGGCGGCGTCCGGCGTGCAGCTCAGGCATGCCTCGCGCCGTACGCCGCCGAAGTCGACGGTCGCCATGCGCAGTCCCGAGTCGTCGTGGATGTCGAGCACCCGTCCGGGAATTCCCAGGCACACGCCCGTCACCTGCCCTTCTTCGCCGGGCCCCGCCGTGCCTCGGCGAGGCGGGCGGCGGCGACGGCCGCCTGCCCGTAGCTGATGCCGCCGTCGCCGACGGGAACCTCACGGCCGACCAGGACCCGCAGGCCCTGGGCCCGCAGCCGTCGGCGGACCTGTGTGAGCAGGGGGACGTTGGCGAAGCACCCGCCCCCCAGGCACACCGTGCGGGGTGCGCCGTCCTCGACCGCGCGGGCGACGAGGTCGGCGGTGGCGGCGGCGAGCGCGCTGTGGAACGCGGCGGCCAGGCGCGCCACGGACTCGCCGTCGGCCTGCCGCTCCAGCAGATCGCCGAGCGTCGCCGCCGAGTCGTAGACCCACAGGTCTCCCACGCGCACGACGCGGTGTCTCAGCGGCACGGGGCGGTCCCGGCCCGCGCGGACCGCGGCGGCCTCCAGGGCGACGGCCGCCTCGCCCTCGTAGCTGACGGTGTCGGCGAGTCCGAGCAGGCTCGCGGCGGTGTCGAAAAGACGCCCGGCACTGGACGCGCGTGGGCAGTTGACCTCGCGCTCCACCATGGCCCGCAGCACCCCGGTGCGGCCCCGGTCGAGCCGCCCGAGGAACGCGCCCGCGGCCCTCGCGAGCGGGGGCGAGCCGAGCGGCTCCGCCCCGAAGACGTACCCGAGGGCCATCCGGCAGGGATGCCTGACCGCGGCCTCGCCGCCCGGCAGCGGCGCCGTGGCGAAGCGCCCCACGCGCCGACAGCGGGTCAGGTCGGCGACGAACACCTCCCCGCCCCACAGCGCGCCGTCGGCTCCGAGGCCGAGCCCGTCGTAGGCGACGCCGACGAACGGCCCCCGCACCCCGTGCTCGGCGGCGCACGCGGCCACGTGGGCGTGATGGTGCTGCACGGCCATGTGCGGCAGGGGCTGCTCCAGCGCCCATCGTGTGGACGGGTATCCCGGATGCAGGTCGTGTGCGACGGCGCGCGGGACGATCCCGGTCAGCCGGCACAGGTCCGCGTACGCCCGCACGAAGGCCTCGTACGTCGCCGCGTCCGCCAGGTCCCCCTGGTGCGGGCCGACATGGGCCGCCCCCGCGTCGGCGAGAGTGAAGGTGTGCTTCGACTGGGCGCCCGCACCCGCGAGGGGTTCGGGTGCGGGCGGGCTCAGGGGCAGGGGCGCGGGAGCCAGGCCGCGGGCGCGCCGCACGGTGAGCGGGAGGCGGCCGGCCGCGGTGACGACGGAGTCGTCGTAGCGGGCGCGGATCGGCCGGTCGTGGGTGAGGAAGCCGTCGGCGACGCCCGCCAGGGCGCGGTGGGCCTCGGCGTCGTCGATGGCGACGGGTTCGTCGGCGAGGTTGCCGCTGGTGACGACGAGCGGCCGGTCGAGCTCGCGCAGCAGCAGGTGGTGCAGGCCCGTGGTGGGCAGGAAGAGGCCGAGGCGGTCGGTGACGGGGGCCAGCGCGGGGGAGTGGGCGGGTGTTCCCGGCGCGGGCACGGGGGCGGGCCCTGCGGGGTGCACGGCGGGGGTGACGTGGGGGGTGGCCCCGCCCCTGGTCCGGCGGGTGCGCAACAGGACCACGGGACGCGCGGGTGACGTCAGCAACGCCAGTTCCGTGGTGTTGATCCGAGCCAGCCAGCCCGCCGCGCGCACGTCCCGCACCATCACGGCGAACGGCTTGACCGGCCTGCGCTTGCGCCGTCGCAGTTCCGCCACCGCCTCGGGGTCGGTCGCGTCGCACACCAACTGGTAGCCGCCGAGGCCCTTGAGGGCGATGATCCCGCCCCCGGCGACGGTCCCCACCGCCGCCTTGAGCGCCCGCTCGCCCCGCAGGTCTCCCCAGGCGAGCGTCGGTCCGCACGCGGGACAGGCCACGGGTTCGGCGTGGAAGCGCCGGTCGCGGGGGTCGGCGTACTCCGCGGCGCAGTCGGCGCACAGGGGGAAGCGGCGCATCGTGGTCCGCACGCGGTCGTACGGCAGGTCCTCGATGAGGGAGGCCCGGGGCCCGCAGTCGGTGCAGTTGACGAACGGATACCGGTGCCGCCGGTCCTCCGCCGTGAAGAGTTCGCGCACACAGGCGTCGCAGATCGCCGCGTCGGCGGGCAGCTCGCGTCGATCCGTCGTGGCCCTGGGACCGGGCCCGCTGCGACGCACGCTGAAGTGCGCGCTGCCCGCCCGAGCGGCCGGAGACGCCTCCGGCCCGGCCGCGGTGTCGTGCCGTGCCGCGGGCCCGCCCGCACCGCTCGGCCGGCGGATCGGCGCCGCTCCGTCCGGTTCGCCCCACACGACCCCGCGCACGCGCGCCAGCAGCGGCGCGTCCGTGCGCATGCGTCGGCCGAACTCCACGACCGCGTCCACGGGGCCCGTCACCTGCCCCTCGACGTGCCCGTCCACGTTCGCCACCCAGCCACTCAGACCGAGCCCACCCGCCAGGCGGTGCACGAACGGCCTGAATCCCACGCCCTGCACGGTTCCGTGGACCGTGAACGCCCGTGTCACCCGCATCCTCGGCTCACCCCCGCGCGGCGGCGTCACGATGCCGCACCAGCTCCACCTCGACGGCCTCGGCGAGCGGCGCGACGGCTTCCGCGACCGCGGACGACAGGCCGGTGCCGAGCGAGCTGTCGCCGCCCTCGACGGCGTACACGACCAGTCGACCCGGCAACCGGCCGAGCACCCGGGCCAGTTCGACGGCCTCGCCGAGGCCTAGACCGTGGGAGCTGGTGGCCGGGGGCCGCGCGAGCCGGGCGGCGTCCAGCTCGATGCGGTGGACGCGGCCCGGAGCACCAGGATGGGTGTGCGCGGCGTCCACGACCACGGCCAGACCGGCGCCCTCCCACAGGGAGATGAGCCGAACCGGGTCCCCGTCACAGGTGGCGAGCGTCGTCCCGGGCGGCAGCGGACGCCTCGCGGCGCGCTCCCGCATCCGCCCGACGACCGCCCAGCCGACCCCGTCGTCGTGCCGGTACTCGTTCCCGACGCCGACGACGGCGATGTCCGTGCGCTCCTTCATACGACTCACCGTGGCCACCCCGACGGGCACCGCGCAGGGGCCGATCGGCCTCTTCCGGGGGCCGCTCCGCCTCTGCCTCGCTGGAGTACGTCGCCCCGGTCCCGGTGGGTCACAGGCAACGCGTCCGGCATCGCGCAGGGACCGATGCGAAAGGGCTGACGCGAAGGGGATGAGAGGCATGGAGCGCGAGCTGATCGTCGGTGCGGACGGCTCGGAGGAGAGCCTGGCCGCGGTGGACTGGGCCGTCGACGAGGCGGCTCGCCGTGGTGTCCCCCTGCGGATCGTGTACGCCTCCGCGTGGCACCGGTACGAAGGGCACAAGCCGTCGTTCGGCGTCCGTCGCGGCCCGACACGGGTGTACGCCGACGACCTCGTGGGGCAGGCCGGCGAGCGCGCCCGCCGACGCGCGCCGACGGTGAAGGTCACCAGTGACGTCGTGGCCGAGGACCCGGCGACGCTGCTGATCCGGGAGAGCTCGACCGGGGCGACGGTGGTGGTGGGCAGCCGTGGCAAGGGCGAGTTGGCGTCGCTGCTGCTGGGGTCCGTGAGCCTGTCGGTGGCCGCGCACGCCCCGACACCCGTGATCGTGGTCCGCGGCGGGCGGAAGAACCGCGACGGCGGGTTCCGGGAAGTGGTCGTCGGGGTCGGCGAGGCACGGGAGTCGGGACCGGGCGTGACCTTCGCCCTCCGTGCCGCCGAGGCGCGCGGAGCCGCGCTGCGTGCCCTGCACTCCTGGCGGTGCCCCGCCCATGAGGCGCCGGACGAGCCGCGGGCGGCGGACGCGGCGGACCTCCACCAGATACGCGCCGAAGAGCAGTTGGACGAGGCGCTGCGTGACGTCGTGCGCGCCCGTCCGAGCGTGAGCGTGCGCAAGCACGCCGTCGAGGGGCACGCCCGGGCCGCCCTCCTCGCGGCTTCGGCCTCCGCCGACCTGCTCGTGGTGGGCGCCCGCCGCCGCAAGGGTCACATCGGCATGCAACTGGGGCCGGTCAATCACGCGGTCCTGCACCATGCCGCGTGCCCGGTCGCGGTGGTGCCGCACGCGTGAGGCGCGGGGCCGAAGGGACGCCGTACCGCACACGGGCCCGTACCGCACACGGGCCGTACCGCACACGGGGCAGGCGGCCGGACGGCTCAGGTCATGTGCCGTCCGCCGGGCGGGAGTTGTCCGTCAGGGAGAGGCGTCTGGTGAGGATGGCGCGGGCGGTGTCGAGCAAGGGCTCGTTGTGGCGGTAGGCGTGCGCGCGGATGCGGGCGAGCGCGTCGGCGGCGGAGACGTTCAGCCTGACGGCGGTCATGCCGGTGGCCTGGTGGACCTCGGCCCGGTGCAGACAGGAGTGGCCGGCGAGGACGGTGGGGGCACCGGGTGAGGTGAGCAGTTCGGTCAGGGTGTCGGTGAGGGCGAGGGCGTCGTCGGTCTGCTGGGGGTACAGCGGGCCGGGGGCGGCGCGGTGACCGGTGAGGGCGCCGAGGTGGATGACACCGACACTGAGCGGGAAGGCGAAGACGGCCTGAACGCCGAGTTCCTGGAGCGCGGCGGCAAGCCCCGGCCACTGGTTCGGGGGGAAACAGGTGAGGTCGGGCCACAGGACGGGGGTGTGGCTGTGCAGGACGTCGCTGCTCGGGCCCTGCCCCTGGGTGAACTGGAGGTCGTCGAGCAGGGCGGCCTTCTCGTCGGTGTGCCAGAGGAGTTCGGGAGCGCCACCGGCCTGGGCCAGCGACAGGGCCAGACCGTCCAGGCGCAGCATCCGGGCACAGCGCCGCAGTTCGTCCGTCAGGTCGGCTGCCGGGAAGTCGCGACGCCGGGCCAGCCGTGCCAGGAGCCGGCCCATGTCGGGGCTGACGGTCATGGTCTTCCCCATCTGTCCGGCGGGAGCGGGTTCCCGCGCCTCGATGAGAGTGCCGATGTGTGTCGTCACCGTTCCTCGGCGGCAGGTGTGGGGTCTGCGTCGCTGCCCATGACCTCACGGGCCACGTCGGTCAGCAGCCTCCCGTGGCGGCGGGCGAACCGCCGCATCTGTTCGAACGCCTCGTCCACGGTGATCCCGCGGCGTGTGGCCAGGGCGCCTTTGGCCTGCTCAATGACGATGCGGGAGTTGAGGGCGGTCTGCAGCTGGGCGACGACGGTGGCCCCTTCGTGCAGGGCGCGTTGCTGGAGGATGCCGATGGCGGCGGTGTCGGCCAGGGCCTGGCCGAGCCGCAGATCGGCCGGGGCCAGTGCCCCGGGCTCGTCACGGAACAGGTTGAGGGCGCCGATGACCTGGTCGCGCAGCCTCAGGGGCGCACACGAGACCGAGGCGAAGCCGAGTTCGCGGGCACGCCGGGAGAAGCGCGGCCAGCGGGTGCGGGCGTGCGGGTGGTCCAACGGGACGTCGGGCAGGGTCCGCCCGGTGCGGTAGCACTCGTGGCAGGGGCCCTCGTCCCACTCGATGCCGGCCAGTTCCAGCGCACGGGTGCGCTCGTCGGAGGCCGTGGCATCCAGCAGGTCGCCTCGCGGGGTGGCCAGGATGACGCCGGCGGCGGAGATGTCGAGCAGCGCGACACAGTGGTCGGTGAGCGTGTGCAGGAAGTGGATCACGTCGAAGTGACCGACCAGGGTGTCGGCCAGCTCGACGAACGCGGCAGCCAGCCGTTGCTCACGGGACTGATCGGACATCAGGTCTCACCTCGCCTCGGCAGGAGGAGAGCAGCCGGTATGCCGGGTGCCGGTTCCGATGGGGAATATCCTGCCCTGCTACGGCCCGGACGTGCCCCTGCGGAAGGGGGCGTATTCCGGAGCTGTTACGCGCGCTTCGCGCGCGGCGGGGCGCGACGGCGCGGCATGTCGGCACCGCTACGGGGTCACGGCGGGCCGGGTGGCGTGGTGGAGCGCCGCGTCCAGCGTCGGCAGCACGGTGAAGAAGCCGGTCAGGCGCGTGATCCGCAGCAGCCACAGGACGCGGGGCGGGGGCACGGCCAGCACAAGGACCCCGCCCCGCTCGGCGACCCGGCGACGCGCCCGGCAGAGCAGCCTCAGCCCGGAGGCGTCGAGGAACTCCACCGCGCTCAGGTCGAGGACGACCCGGCAGCGCGGCAGACAGGTCGCGGCATCCAACCGCGGCGTGATGTCCAGCGCGGCGGCGATGTCGATGTCACCGTGGAACGCGACCACGGTGCAACTGCCGACACGGTGTGAACGGGCGTATCCGTACGCGGATGTGATGCTGTCCTGCATGGTGGTACCGCCTGAAACGGCTGGCCACCCGCCCTTGGCCCGGGAGCGGGGGCGTGACGGTCGGGGAATTCCACCGGGTCCGGGGTGGCAGCACGCGGCCAGACTAGACCGGCCGCGCCAGGCGTGTGTGGAGGAGAAGGCGTGTGCAAGAGAGCACATTCCCCCATAGGGACGAGATCCAACCGGATTCCTCGACCTGGTGGTTCGTCAATTCGACGTAGCGCGGGCCGTGTTGGCGCAGTTCGTCTGCGGATGGCTGCGTACGCGCCGCCGCACCGGTCGCCGGACGGCTCGGGCTCGCCTCCTGGTGCCGGTTCCCGGCCGTCGCCGTAGACGCGAGCGCGACCCGAAAGGCCCGGAGCGGGGGCCGGGCGGCCCCTGCACACCCGGCCCCGATGACGCGACGCTCGCGGCAGGAGGAGGTGACGATGATGCTCCGACCGATCGTGGTGGGCCTCGACGGCTCACGGGAGAGCCTCTGCGCCGCGGACTGGGCCGCCAGGGAGGCGGCACGCCGGGGGCTCCCACTGCGCCTGGTGCACGCCTGGGAAGGCATGCCGAAGGACGAGGAACCGGTGAGCCTGCCCGAGCTGAAGGTGCCGCAGAGCCGTGCGCGAACGATCCTGCGCGGCGCCGTCGACCGGGTGCGCGCTCAGTCCCCGCAGGTGCGGCCGACGGCCGCACCGATCCGGCGGCGGCCGACGGAGGCGCTCGTGGCCGAGGCGGACTCCGCTGAACTGCTGGTCCTGGGCAGCCAGGGCTTCGGCGGCCTGGGCGGGCTTCTCGCGGGGTCGGTCGCCATGGCCGTGGTGGCCCGTGCGCGAAGGCCGGTCGTCCTGGTGCGCGCGGGCTTCGACGCCGTCGACGAGCACGTGCCGAACGGCGACGGGCAGACCTCGGCCGGCACGGCGCACCGGCCGGTGGCGCTGGCCCTCGACCTGACGCACGACTGCCACGCGTTGCTCGACTTCGCCTTCGGAGCCGCGCGGTACCGGAACGCTCCGCTGCACGTCGTGTACGCCTGGAGGCTGCCCCACGCCCACGCCCACGCCGACACGGCCGGAGAGCACGACGTGGCGAGCCGGGACGCCGAGTGGGCGCTGGACAGCGTGCTCGACCCGTGGCGTGACAAACACCCGGACGTCACCGTCCACGCGGAGGCGGAGGACACCCGCCCCGTCCACGCCGTGCTGCGGGCCGCGGAACATGCGGGCCTGCTCGTCCTCGGCCGCGAGACGCGCCGCGGCGCCGCGGGGGGCCACACGGGCCACGTCACGCGCATGGCCATCCAGCACGTCGGTTGCCCCATCGCCGTGGTCGCCCACGAGTGAGCCGCCGCGACTGACGGGCCGAGCACGGTTCACCCGCTGACGGACCGTGGACCCCACGGCCGTCACGACCGACGGGAGCCGCACATGACCGTCCGTACAGGCATCAACGGATTCGGCCGCATCGGCCGCACCTATCTGCGCTGCGCCCTGGAGCGCGGCTCGGACGTCGAGGTCGTCGCCGTCAACGACATCGCCCCGGTGGGCACGATGGCGCACCTGCTGGAGTACGACTCGACGTACGGCAGGTTCCGGGAGGACATCGCGCACGACGACACGTCGATCACCGTGGGCGGACACCGCGTCGCGGTCACGGCGGAACGCGACCCGGCCGCCCTGGACTGGCGCGCGGAGCGCGTGGACGTGGTCGTCGAGTCCACGGGCCGCTTCCGCGACCGCGACGCGGTGGCCCTGCACCTCAAGGGCGGCGCCCGTAAGGTGCTGCTCTCCGCCCCGGGCAAGGGAGTCGACGCCACCGTCGTCATGGGCGTCAACCACGACACGTACGATCCGGGGCGGCACCAGATCGTCTCCGCCGCCTCCTGTACCACCAACTGCGTCGCGCCGATGGTGAAGGTCCTGCACGAGCGCTTCGGCGTCGCCCGGGGCCTGATGACCACCGTGCACGGCTACACCAACGACCAGGCGCTGCTCGACGGCCCGCACAAGGACCTCCGCCGGGCCCGCTCCGCGGCGCTCAGCATCATCCCCACCGGCACGGGGGCGGCCCGCGCCGTGGGTGCCGTCGTGCCGGACCTGGACGGGGCCCTGAACGGACTCGCGCTGCGCGTGCCCGTGGCGGACGGCTCACTGACCGACCTCACCGTGCTGCTGCGCCGGGAGACGACCGCCGAGGAGGTCAACGCGGCGTTCGACGACGCGGCCGCGGGCGAACTGACCGGCATCCTGCGGGTGTCGAAGGCCCCGATCGTCTCCCGCGACGTCATCGGCGACCCCGCGTCGTGCGTGTTCGACCCCGCCCTCACGCAGGCCCACGGCGACCTGGTGAAGGCCTTCGGCTGGTACGACAACGAATGGGGCTACACCAACCGACTGCTCGACCTGACCGAGTACGTGGCCGAACGGCTGTAGGCGTCGACCGAGGAGGCGCGTGCCATGGAGCGGACGCTCTGCACGGGAGTGGACGGATCGCCGGAGAGCCTCGCGGCGGCCCGGTGGGCGGCGGCGGAGGCCGTTCTCCGCGACGCCCGGCTGCACCTGATCCATGTGGCGGACCACGGGCCGAACGAGCCGGGTCCTGCGGGAGCCGTCGCGCGGCGCCGGGCCCGGTTGGTCCTGGACGAGGCCGAGGAACAGGTCAGGTCGGTGTGTCCGTCGGTGCGGCTGTCCGACGAGCACGCCGGAGGGCCCGCGACGGCGGCACTGCTGCGGGCGGCGGACGACGCCGTCATGACCGTGCTCGGCTCGCGCGGTCTGGGCGCGGTCAAAGGGCTGCTCGTCGGCTCGGTCGCCCAGGGCGTCCTCGCCCGGACCGTTCGCCCGGCCGTGCTCGTCCGCGCCGCGGAGCGGCAGTCGAACGATGCTGTCGTCCTGGGGATCGACGTGGCGGAACAGTGCGACGAGGTCATCGACTTCGCCTTCTCCTCGGCTCTCGCACACCGTGCGCCCCTGCGCGTGGTGCACGCCTGGCACGACCCGTCCCCGGCCGACATCGACCCCGGCGACAGGGCCCTGGCGGAGCAGCCGAAGCGGGTGCGGGAGTGGCAGGGCTTCGTCGACGCCGTCCTGCGGCCGTGGCGCCTGAAGCACCCCGACGTCGCCGTCACGGAGACCGTCGAGAAGGGGCACCCCGCCCCCATGCTCTTGGACGCCGCCACGGATGCCGGACTGCTCGTCGTGGGCAGGCACGTGCGGGAACACCCACACATCGGCTCACAGACGGGGTCCGTGACCCACCACGTGATCCATCACGCGACGTGCCCGGTGGCGGTTGTGCCGCACGGGTAGCGCGCAGGTCTCCGGTCGCGGTCGGGCCCAGAATTCGCGACGGTGGAAAAGTTGCCCGTCACCGCGACGACGACGCCCGCGGTTGCGCCCACCGCCGCGACCCCGTTGCCCTCGGGTGAGCTGATCGACCCCTAGCCCGCGCTCACAGGGCGCTGCCGCTGCCGTACGGGGCGTACAGGTCGAGGAGCCGGGTGCGGGTCGCGTGCAGCCGGTGGGCGACGATGCCGCCCACCCACTCGGCGACGTGCCGGCCGAACGCGTCGTCCTGCCGGCTCGTCGTCCGCACGACGGAGGCGTCGAACTCGTAGGCCCGTACCGGCGTCGTGGCCTCACCGCCCAGATGCCAGACGCACGGGGTGAACAGCCAGGACCAGCCGACCAGCTGGCCGTGGCCGAGGGTCTCGATGACGGCCGCGCGACGGCCCGGAACGTGCAGGTCCAGTGCGACCGTGCCGGTGCGGACGATCCAGAACCGGTCGGCGTGCCCGCCCTCCTCGAAGAGCCGGGCGCCCTGCGGGAACGACACCTCGCGGGCGATGTCCATCAGCCTCCGCCGGTCCGCCGGGGGCAGCGTCTTGAGCGTGCTGGGCAGGGGGAACTGGTTCATGGCGCGCCTCCAGGAAGGTGTGAGCGGTCGCCACTTCCATGATGTTCCCGGGCCGCCCCGCGGCCCAAGGGTCCAATGGCTCTCTCCTGGGCCGTTCGGCGAACATCTCGCGCACGCCGTCGGACGGGGCGATGATCGGTCGATGAGCCAAGGAGGCGGCATGGCCGGACGGAAGAAGAGCCCCACGTCGCTGTCGCGCGGCACGTACGAGCGGGAGCTGCGGCGGCTGCAGACGGAGCTGGTGAAGCTCCAGGAGTGGGTGCGGGGTGAGGGCGCACGGCTCGTCGTGGTGTTCGAGGGGCGGGACGCGGCGGGCAAGGGCGGCACCGTGAAGCGGGTCTCGGAGCATCTCAACCCCCGGGTGGCGCGGACCGTGGCCCTCCCCAAGCCCACGGAACGCGAACGCACCCAGTGGTACTTCCAGCGCTACGTCCCGCACCTGCCCGCGGCGGGGGAGATCGTCCTCTTCGACCGGAGCTGGTACAACCGCGCCGGTGTCGAGCACGTGATGGGCTTCTGCACGCAGGAGGAGTACCAGCTGTTCCTCCGGCAGTGCCCGATCTTCGAGCGGATGCTGGTGGAGGAGGGGATCCTGCTGCGCAAGTACTGGTTCTCGGTGAGCGACGCGGTGCAGGAGGAGCGGTTCCGGCGGCGCCTCGACGATCCCGTGCGGCGCTGGAAGCTCTCCCCGATGGACCTGGAGTCCATCACCCGCTGGGAGGCGTACTCGCGGGCGAAGGACGACATGCTGGTGCACACCGACACCGCGGAGTCCCCGTGGTACGTGGTGGAGAGCGACGACAAACGCCGCGCCAGGCTCAACATGATCGCCCACCTCCTGGACTCCGTTCCCTACCACGAAGTGCCGCCCCCGGTACTGGAGTTGCCGTCACGCCCACCGTCCGCCGGCTATGTGCGGCCCCCTCGTGAGCTGCAGAGATACGTTCCCGACCACGCGGCAGGGCTCTGAGGCACCCGCGTTGTGGCCGGGCCGTCGCCCCCGTGCGTCCCGCGGTGGCCCAAGTATCATGTGCGGCAAGGGGGTTCTCACGGTGATGCCCCTCGCGATGAGTAGAGTCCCCGCCCCACGATCGCTCGGAGGAACACACTCGTGAGCCACCCGGTCCCGAAGAACGAATACGGTCAGGAGATACAGCAGTTGGGTCAGGCGGAGCCCAGCGGCGGCCACGTAGGTACGCCTCCGCCCGGCACGCCCCCGTCCGGCGCGGCCCGGCCCGCTGCGGCCCCGGGCCTCCGCACCCCGGGCGGCGAGCCCGACACGCACGCTCCGTACGGCTACGACCCGTTCGGACGGCCCTACTCCGACAAGTCCAAGTTCGTCGCGGGGGCACTCTCGATCGTCCTCGGCCCGCTGGGCATCGGCCGCTTCTACACCGGCCACACCCGCATGGCCGTGGGCCAGCTCGTCACCTTGGGTGGACTCGGCGTCTGGTCGCTGTTCGACGGGATCCTCATGCTCATCAGCAACGGCAAGACCGACGCCGAGGGCCGCGTCCTGCGCGGCTGAGACCTCCCCCGGGCCCGCCCGCCCCCTCAGCCGCGGCCGTGCTTGATCCGCAACCGGCCGTGCCCCATGGTCCCGAGGATCCGGACGCGCGGCCCGCCCGAGTTGCCGTGCTGCGGGGCCTTGTAGCTCGGCTGCTTCCATTCGGCGGCCAGTTCGTCGTAGTTGACCGTCGCGTCGGGCGGCACGATGATCCGGGCCCAGCCGTACCCCAGATGCAGCTCGATGTTGACCACGGGGTACTCGATGACCGCCCGGGACAGGTCCAGGTACACCTTGCCCATCCTGGAGGTGACCTTGAAGGACCGCGGCACCTGCCACCTGCCGCGCCGGTGGATCAGTCCGCCGGCGGCGTTCACCACGACAGTCGGTCCGGTGTCCTCGTCGGGCAGCGATTCCAGGGCCGACGCCAACTCGGCCTGGGTCGTGGCGGTCAGCGCGGTCTGGAGTCGTGCGTGCATCTCTTCCTGGGGGATGAGCCCCTCGGCGAACGCCTCTTGCAGGCGCTCGACAGCCGAGTCACGGTCAACGTCGGAGACCCGCGGCGATACGTTCTCTGGCACGGAGGACATGCGATCACGATAGCGTCGGCCCCCGAGAAGCCGAAGGCCGAGCCTCTCCAGGGCAGTTGCCGCGGCCAAGGCAGTCGCCCGCCCGACCTGCCCGCTAGCGCGGTGCGATCCCCTTGACCCAGTCGTCGACGGTGACCACGTCCGCCCACTGCGGGAACAGCCGCTCGACGAGGACCCGGTGCACCTCCGGGTCGGTGTCCAGGCAGGCGTCGGAGAGGACGGTGAGGCCGAAGTCCATGTCGTTGGCCTGGCACACGGTGGAGAGCACCACGGCACTGGTGGCGATGCCGGCCAGCACGAGGCTGTCGATGCCGCGTGCCCGCAACACCACGTCGAGGTCGCTGCCCGAGAACGCGCTCGCCCGCCTCTTGGTGACCACCACGTCGCCCGGCAGGGGCGCCACATCGGGGTGGATCCCGGTCCCCGGGGCGCCCTCGACGAACAGACCGGCCTGCGCGATGGCGGCGAGCGGCTTGTTGCGCGTGCCGACTTCCGGGAAGCCGGGACGCAGCGCGATGACCACATAGATCACGGGGATGTTCGCGGCCCGGGCCCCGTCGATCGCCCTGCGCACGCGTGGCAGATAGCCGGAGCCGTCGTCGGCGATGTCCACGATGGCCTGTTGGACGTCCATCACGAGAAGGGCGCTGCTCATGTCGTCTCCAGGAGCGAAGTCGGTCGGGCGTCGTCACGGGCCGGGTACTGATCTTCGAATCCTACGTGGCCCCTGTGCGACTGCCGCGCGCGCTGAGCGCGCGGATCGGCCCGATCAGCGTCCGATAGGCGGGCCGCACCACACGGCCGGAGATGCGGCGGTGCCGTTCCTCCTTCCAGACCCTAGCCCTGGGGTGCGACGCGATGGGCGACCACCGGTCGGAGAGCGGGGGCGCAGACGTGCGGAACTCGATGCGGCACAGGTGCTTCGTGCTGACGAAGCCGTACTGGCTGGGGCTGACCAGCCGCACCGGAGCACCGTGGTCGCTGTCGAGCGGCCCCCCGTCGAGACGGTCGGCTATGAGCACGTCGTCGGCCAAGGCGTCCTCGAGCACCACGACCGACCGGTGGCCGTCGAGCCCTTCGAAGACGACGTGGCTGATGGACGCGCCCGACACGATCAGCGGCGCCACCCGGGTGCGGTAGACGAACCCGAAGTTGACGCCTTCCCACAACAGGCCGGTCGCCGACCATCCGGCGACGCAGTGGAAGTCGGCCCCGAGCTCCTGCCGCGGCAGCCCCGCGAGGTCGGCCACGGACAGCGTGACGTCCTCGGTGAGGGCTCCGCGCATCTCGATCACCGGATCGGCGGGAACGGGCGGAGGCGGGTGATGGAGGTGGGTCCCGAAGCGCGGGAATCCGTCAACGGCACGTTGGCCAGGGGGAAGTGCCATGTCGCTCCGTTCTCGTGCGGTCGGTCCTGCGCTTCGTACGCTAGGACCTCCACCGCACGGGAGATTCAAGGGGCTGAGATGCGCGTCACTTGGTCGATCGGCGAACTCGCCGCGCACACGGGCCTTTCGGTGAAGGCCATCCGCTACTACACCGACATCGGCCTCCTGCCCACGGCCCCGCGCAGCCAGGGAGGCCACCGCCGCTACCCGCCCGAGGCGCTGGAACAACTGCAGTTGGTACGGCAGTTGCGCGCGCTGGACGTGCTGATCGCGGCCATCACCGGTGTGGCGACGGGGGAGTCAGGTCTCGGTGACCTGCTGGCCGAGCAGTTGGAGAGCACACGGACGCAGTTGGCGGAACTGCGGTGGCGTGAGGCGGCGTTGCGGGCCGTCGAGGAGTGCCACGGCCCGGAGCGGCTGCGTCGCCTGCGCCTGCTGACCAGGGTCTCGCGCCGCCCCCGGGACACCGCGGACCTCACCCGGGCGTGGCAGCGCGTCCTGCCCGAGAGCCTGCCGACGCGCCTCGCCGAGGCCGTCACCGCGCAGGCCGTCCCCGAGCTGCCGCTCGTTCCCACACCGGATGCCGTACTGGCCTACGCGGAGCTGCACTTCCTCGTGGCGGAACCCGCGTTCCTGGACTACTGGGCCGCGTCCCACGTGCGGGACAAGGCATCGATGTACGCGGCGCTGCTCGACGCCTCGGACGGTGCCGCACCCGCCGTCGCCGCCGGGCACGCACCGCACAGGTGCGAGGCGCTGGACGCCTTCTGCCGCGCCTGTGCCCGAGCCCTCGACATGGAGGACACCACCGAGTTCCGCGCCTTCATGGCCATGGGCGTCCAGACCACCGTTCCCCTGATCCGCCGCTACTGGCGGTATCGGGACGCCCTCACCTCCGCCCCCGGCCCGAGCCTGGGGAAGACGCACTGCTGGCTGGCGGAAGGCGTCATCGCCGAGTACGGCACCGCGCGGGGACCCGCCTACTCCCGATGACGTACGCGGGCCGCCGATCGGCGGCCTATCGTTCGGCACGTGCCCTCTCCGAGCCCCGTTCTCCCTGGCCCGCGCCCCGCCCGGTGGCCTCTGCGGCCCCTCTCCCCGCCCGTGGCGGACCTCGTGGTGGCCGCGGTGGTCGCGGTGCTCACCGGTGCCGACGCCGCTGTCAACGACCCCTCCTACCGCCAGGCCGACTGGGTGACCTGGCTCCTGTTCGGCGTCTCCGTCGCGGCGCTGCTCGTGCGCAGCCGGTGGCCGGTGGTCGTCAGCGTGGTCACGGGGGCGGCGTGCGCGGGCTGGGCGCTGTACGGGCACATCGGGGAGCTCCTGAACCTGCCGGTGATGGCGGCGCTGTACGCGCTCGCCGTGCGCGGCGACCGGCGGCGGACCCTGCGGGCGGCGGCCGTCGCCGCGCCGACCTCGGGCGCGGTGTCGGTGGTGGCGGGCATGGACGTGGCGCAGCCCCAGGGGGCGCCCCTCCTCGAGATGCTCTGGCCGCTCGTGCCGCTGCTCCTGGGCGAGGTGGTGCGCGGGCGCCGGGAACTCCTCGATGAGTACGCGGAACGAGCGGTCCGCGCGGAGGCCGAGCGGGAGCGGGAGGGCAGGCGCAAGGTGCGGGAGGAGCGGGTGCGGATCGCCCGTGAGCTGCACGACGTGGTGGCGCACACCGTGTCGGCGATGACCGTGCAGGCCGGGTTGGCCCTGGACGCGCTGGACAAGCGGCCGGACGTCGCGCGTGAGGCCATGCGGCAGGTGCGGGCGTCGGGGAAGGAGGCGGTACGGGAACTGCGGGCGACGGTCGGCGTGCTGCGCGACGGGCAGCAGCCCGAACGGGGGCCCGCACCTCGACTGGAACGTCTTGAGGAACTGGTGGAGCGGGTGCGGGGATCGGGGCTCCGGGTGTCGCTGCACATGGACACCGGTAGCCGGAAGGTGCCGCAGATGGTGGAGTTGGCGGCGTACAGAATCGTCCAGGAGGCGCTGACCAACGTGATCAAGCATGCGGGGGCCCGGCACGCGGCCGTCTCGGTCGTCCTGGCGGAGGGCCGCCCGGACGGGGACGCCCTGATCGTGGAGGTGACCGACGACGGGCCCTCCGTGCAGGCCGCGGCCACCGAGGGCTACGGCCTGATCGGCGTGCGGGAGCGGGCGGCCGCGGCGGGCGGGAGCGCCGCGGCGGGACCTTTGCCGGGCGGCGGCTGGCGCGTACGCGCCGTGCTCCCCCTGGAGGCGTCGTGATCCGGGTCCTGCTAGCCGACGACCAGACCGTCGTACGGGCGGGCTTCCGCGCACTGCTCGACCTCACGGACGATCTCGTGGTGGTCGCCGAGGCCGCCGACGGGGCGGCGGCGGTCGAGCTGACCCGCACCACGCGGCCCGACGTCGTGCTCATGGACATCCGCATGCCCGGCGTCGACGGCCTGGAGGCCACCCGGCGCATCGTCGCCGAGCCCTCCCTGGACAGCGTCCGCGTCCTCGTCCTGACGACCTACGAGGCCGACGCGTACGTCTTCGAGGCCCTGCGCTCCGGAGCGGCGGGCTTCCTGCTCAAGGACGTCGACCCGGACGACCTGCGCGAGGCCGTCCGCACGGTCGCGGCCGGGCAGTCCCTGCTCGCTCCGGCCGTGACCCGGCGCGTGGTCGAGGAGTTCGCCCGGCTGCAGGGGCCACGGGCCGAGGCCCGTCAGCGGCTGGCGCCGCTGACCGACCGCGAGCGCGAGGTGCTCGCGCTCGTCGGACGCGGTCTGTCCAACGACGAGATCGGCACCCGCCTGCTGATGTCGCCGCTCACCGCGAAGACACACGTCAGTCGGGCGATGACCAAGCTGGGCGCCCGCGACCGCGCGCAACTGGTGGTGCTCGCGTACGAGACCGCACTGGTGCGGCCCGGCGAGGCCTGACACCCCGCGGCCGCCACGCGCGGCTGCTCGGGTTCGCGCTCGTCTTCTGCACGGTGGCGCACTGGCCATCTGGCGGCTGCGGCACTGCGACGCGTGAGCCGCCGCTCGACGTGTTCGTGGAGCCGCTGAGGGACCCGCGCAGGCGTACAACACCGTCACCGTGCTGGACGCCGTGGGTGAGATCCGACCGGAGTCCTTGACGTACGGGTTCGTCAATTCAACGTAGAACGAACCGAGTTGGCGCATTTCGTCTGCGAATGGCTGAGTACGTGCCTAGTCATCGATGCCAGCGCGGCTTAGGTTTTCCGCCTGGTCCCGGACCCCGGCCATTGCTGTAGACACGGCCGCGAGAGGCGTTGAACTGGCCCCGCCTCCCGCGGCCTGACACCCTCTCCGCGCAGCGGGAGCCCGAGATGTCCAGCACGGTCCAGCGCAGAACACCAACGCACCACGTGCCCTCAGCGCCCTGTGCGCCGCAGGAGGCGGAGCAGACACCGCCCCAATTGTCCCTCACCGTGGAGACCGGACGCGGCGAGCGCACCCACACTCTGATGGGTGAAGCCGCCCACAGCCTCCTGGCCGCGATCGGCGCCCCGCCGCCGCTGGCCCGCCGCATGAGCGACGCGGCCACCGTCGCGACCCACTACCTCGTCGGACACAGCGCCCTGTCGCGCTACCAGTTGCGCATCACCGCTGACCCCGGTGGCGTCAGCCTCGCCGTCACCGACTACATCGAACCCCCGTCGGCCGGGACACCCGCCTGGCTCGCCGTCTCCCACGCGGGTCACCTCGAACCCGCCCCCGCCGCACTGGACTCGCTCCCGGCCCGAGGCGACGACGACCACGGCCTGGATCTGCACCGCACCCTGGACGGTCACCTCCGCCTCGCCTACCGCGGCTCGTGGGCCGAGTCGAAGACCACGCACTGAGACAAGACCGCCCTTGGCCGCTGACCGACCCCCCCGTGCGGCAGCGGCCGAGGGTCTCCGCACGAGCCGGCCGGAGGCGGGTCCGGCCGGTGTGCGTCGGGCAGCGGTCCGGGCCCTGGAACCGTCCGACGGAGAAAGGGGCCGGACGGGCCGTGCCGTTGTGGGGTGCCGCGGTTCACGATGGCGCTAGCGTGGAATCGTTACATCCCGCACGAATACCGCCGGTTCAGTCCCCGCCCGGCGGCAGCACACCCACGGAGCCCATGTTGGCACTGCGGTGCAGCGCATCCCTTCCGCTCGACCCCCGCACCGACCGCATCCTGCGCATGGTCGCGGTGGTGGCGGCCTACTACGGCGCGGGCCGCTGCGGCCTGCTCCTGGAAGTGGTGCGCGGACAGGTCACCCCTCTCTGGCCGCCGACCGGGATCGCCGTGGCCGCGCTGCTGCTGTGGGGCCTGCGCATGTGGCCCGCCATCGCGCTCGGCGCCGTCCTCGTCAACTGGCCCTTCGGCCCGTCCCTCTGGGCGCTCGTCGGCATCTCCGCGGGCAACACGCTGGCCCCGGTGTGCGCGGTCCTGCTGCTGCGCCAGGTCCGCTTCAGCCCGACGCTCATGGCACTGCGCGACACGCTGTCCCTGGTCTTCCTGGGCGCGCTGACCGGCATGCTGGTCAGCGCCACCATCGGCACCGCGGTCCTGGCCGCCACCGGCGCGCTGCGCCCGAGCCGTGTCTGGGCGACCTGGTCGGTGTGGTGGACGGGCGACGCGATGGGGGTCCTGCTGGTCACCCCGCTGCTCCTGGTCCTCTTCGGCGCCTCGTGGCCGCGGCGGATCCCCGTCGCCCGCTGGGCCGAGGGGGCGGCCCTCGCGACGGCCACGGCCGCGGTCACGCTGCTCGCGATGCGCACGTCCCTCGATCTGTCGTTCCTGGTCTTCCCGTTCCTCATCTGGGCCGCCTACCGCTTCCAGATCCTCGGCGGCGTGGCCTGCGCACTCCTCGTGTCCGTGCTCGCCGTGCCCGCGGCCGCCGCGGGCACCGGCCCGTTCGCCGGGCACGACGTCGCGACGCGCATGCTCGTCCTGCAGGCCCTGAACGGCTCCGCGGCCCTGACCTCCTTGGTCCTCGCCACGGTCGTCGCGGAGCGCAACCGCAGCCACGAACAGCTCGCCCGCGTCCACCGCCAACTCTCCGAGCTGGTCCCGCAGCTGACGTTCTTCAAAGGCCTGCCCCGGGCGAGGCGGACCGGACCCACACCCAAGGACGTGCCCTGACCGCACGGCGGGAGGCGCCCTAGGGCCTGTCCGATGGGTCGGCGCGGCGCCCAGCACACCCAGCAGCC
>NZ_JBHXTE010000050.1:0-70808 GCF_042677545.1 Streptomyces sp. NPDC127108
GGCTGAATTTCACCCGCACATCATCTAGCCCGTCCGGCGTTTGAGGACGAGGCGCGGAGCGCCGACAAGGGGGGTCCAGGGGGCGCAGCCCCCGGTTTCGGAGAAGGGGTGGGACTGGGGCGCCCCGCGCAGGTCACCCCAGCCGCTTCGTCAGCGTGAACTCCTTGTGGCCCTCGGGGTAGTCGGGGATGACGGCGACGACCTCGTACCCCTGCTGGCGGTAGAAGGCGGGCGCCTGGAAGTCCCAGGTCTCGAGGCGGGAGTTGAGACAGCCACGTTCCTCCGCGGCAAGCCGCTCCGCATCGGCGAGCAACCGCCCCCCGAGCCCCACCCCCCGCGCGTCCTCGGCGACCCACAGCAGACTCACATGCAGCCACCGCCCCCACGTATACCCCGAGAGCCCCCCGACCAGATCGCCCTGGTCGTCCAACGCCCAGACGCCGAGCGGCTCTTCCCGCTCCTCGGGCGTGCCCTGAAGAGCGCGAAGGACCGCTGAGGCGTCCCTGTTGGCGTCCCGCAACCGCCCCCGAAGCAGACGAAGACGTTCTTTGTCGACTCCTGTCTCAATACGAAACATACGGCCCACCATAAACGCGTCGGCCAATCAGTTCTGCAAATCCACTTCCGCTCGGAGCCCCCGTCCGTACTCTGAAGGGCAGCGCCGGTGGGGGCCGGCGCCGATCAGGGGGCGAGACAGTCGGGTGCGACGCCCGGCGTGGGGGTATTTGGCAGTCACGGCACGGCGGCGGCCGTGCGGCTGCGGTGTTCCCGCTCCGGGCGCCGGGCCCGCGTCGGTCGCACTCCGACCTGTGGGGGTTTCCGTGGTTCGAATCCGAGTCCTGGTCGTCGACGACCACCGTATCTTCGCCGAGTCGCTGGCCGCGGCGCTCGCCGCAGAGCCCGACGTGGAGGTGTCCGCCGCGGGCAGCGGCCCCGCGGCCCTGCGCTGCCTGGACCGTGCGGCCGCGGAAGGCCGCAGATACGACGTGCTTCTTGTGGACGCCGACCTGGGCAGCTCCGCCCCGGCACTGCAGGGCGCCCGCCCCGCCGTGCCGGTGCACGACGGCCAGGCCGACGGGCTTGTGGACGGCATCTCGCTGGTGGCGGGCGTGCGTTCGGGACAGCCCGCCGTGCGCACGGTCGTGCTCGCCGAGAAGGACGACCCGCGCCGCGCGGCCCTCGCCCTCGGCGCCGGGGCGTCCGGCTGGGTGGCGAAGGACTGCTCGCTGTCCCGGCTGCTCACGGTCATCCGGGGCGTCCTGCGCGACGAGACACATCTGCCGCCCGCGCTGCTCACGGGCGTCCTGCGCGAACTGACGGCGGCACGCAAGCACCGTACGGAGAGCGAGCGGCTCGTGGAGTCCCTCACCCCGCGTGAGCGCGAAGTGCTGCGCTGCATGGTCGCGGGGCTCGGCCGCAAGGCCGTCGCCGAGCGTCTCTTCCTGTCGCCGCACACCGTCCGCACCCATATGCAGAACGTCCTCGGCAAGCTCGGCGTGCACTCCACGCTCGCCGCCGTCGCCCTGGCCCGCAGGGCGGGCGTCGGCCCCGCCGACCTAGCCGGGGATGTTGTCGAACGGGGCGGTCAACTGGCGTAGCAACGCCGCCAGTTCACCGCGCTGGGCGCGCGAGAGCTCGCCGAGGATCGCCCGCTCCTGGTCGAGCAGGCCCGCGAGGGCCTGGTCGGCCCGGTCGCGGCCCTCGTCGGTGAGCCGCACGAGCACGCCGCGCCGGTCGCTCGGATCGGGCAGCCGCTCCACCAGGCCCTTCTTCGTGAGCCTGTCGATGCGGTTGGTCATCGTGCCGGACGTGACCAGGGTCTGGGTGAGGAGCTGGCCCGGCGAGAGCTGATACGGCGCGCCCGCGCGCCGCAGCGACGTCAGCACGTCGAACTCCCAGGGCTCCAGCTCGTGCTCGGAGAACGCCAGTCGACGTGCGCGATCGAGGTGGCGCGCCAGCCTGCTCACGCGGCTCAGCACCTCGAGCGGTTCCACGTCGAGGTCAGGGCGCTCCCGGCGCCATGCAGCGACCAGCCGGTCGACCTCGTCCTCCATGACGATCAGTGTAGGGGGTCCCTCGACATGAAGTCTCTTGACATCAAGATATTTCGGGGCCGAGGATGAGGGGGACCGATCCGGTACGCGTTCACGGCGACGTCGGCCGTGGGCCATCTCGCCGTCGTCGCGTCTGTCGCGTCTGTCGCCTCCGTCGTCTTCGTCGCAGAGGAGCACCCCATGCCGCCCACCGCGTCGCCCACCTGGGACCCGGACCAGTACCTGCGTCACTCCGGCCACCGCGCCCGCCCCTTCCGTGACCTCCTCGCCCGGGTGCCCCCGCTCCCCGCCGACCCCGACGGCCGCCCGCCCCGCATCGCCGACCTCGGCTGCGGGCCCGGCAACGTCACCGTCCTGCTCGCCGAGCGCTGGCCCGACGCCCACATCACCGGCTTCGACAACTCCCCGCAGATGCTGCGGCAGGCCGAGGCCCTCGCCGGGCCCACGGCGGGCGGCGGCCGCCTGGAGTTCGCGCACGCCGACGCCGGGGCGTGGACGCCCGCCCCGGGGACGTACGACCTGATCCTGTCGAACGCGACACTCCAGTGGGTGCCCGGGCACGCCGACCGCTTCCCCGACTGGGTCGCGGCCCTTCGGCCCGGCGGGGTGCTCGCCGTCCAGATGCCCGCCAACTTCGGGGCGCCCAGCCACACCCTGATGCGGGAGCTCTGCGCGAGCGGGCGGTGGCGGGAACGGCTCGGCGGGGTCCTCCGGCACGCCGACGCCGTCCTCGAACCCACCGCCTACCTGGAGCTCCTCACCGGGCTCGGCTGCGCGGCCGACGTCTGGGAGAGCACGTACCAGCATCTGCTCGGTGGCGACGACCCCGTCCTCGACTGGGTCAAGGGGACCGGCCTCCGGCCCGTCCTCACCGCCCTCGCCGACGACCCGGTGGCCCGGGACGCGTTCCTCGGCGAGTACCGCGATCTGCTGCGCGTGGCCTATCCGGCCGGGGCGCACGGGACCGTGTTCCCCTTCCGGCGGCTCTTCGCGGTCGCCCGCGCGGGCGGTGCGGTCTGATGCTCGCCGCCGTCGACCATGTGCAGTTGGCCGCTCCGCCCGGCAGTGAGGGTGCGCTGCGCGCCTTCTACGTGGACGTGCTCGGCATGGTCGAGGTGGCCAAGCCGGACGGGCTCGCGGGGCGTGGCGGGTGCTGGTTCGAGGCGGGAGCCGTGCGGCTGCACCTCGGGGTCGAGGCCGACTTCCGGCCCGCCCGCAAGGCGCACCCCGGCCTCCTCGTCACCGGTATCGAGGCCTACGCGGACCGGCTTGCCGCCCTCGGCGCGGCCGTCACCTGGGACGACCTCCTCCCCGGTCACCGGCGCTTCTACTCCGAGGATCCGGTGGGCAACCGCCTGGAGTTCCTGGAGCCGCACGTGGCGGTGCCCGCGGCCTGACCCACCCGGCAACCCCCGCCCCCGCTGCGCGGGGGCGTCTCCCACCCACCCACCCGTTGCCGTGGTCCCCGGCGCGCCCGGGGGTGGCCCGGGGTACCGCAGACCACCACTGACCGCCTGCGGCAACCCCCGCCCCCGCTGCGCGGGGCCGCCTCCCACCCACCCACCCGTTGCTCTTGTCCCCGGGGCACCCCGGGCGTCGGCCTGTGGCGCTGCCGGTCCGCGCTGAACGCGTGCGGTGTGGGCACCAGCGGTGCGTCCGTTGCTGTGGTCCCCGGGGCACCTGGCCGTGTGCGGCAGCCGTCCGTCCGTTGGCGAGGGGCGTTCAGGCGTGGCCGACGGAGGCACGGCCTGCCTTTCGGTGCGCCGGGGCCAACAAAATGGGCGGGCGGGTGGGAAAGGTCCCCGCGCAGCGGGGACGGACGGCTGCCGCGCACGGCCGGCGCGGGCCGACCGGGCCACGGGCCGCCTCTCGGGTCCGCCGGGGACCACAGCACGCCCCTGGCATCGCCAGCCGCCACGCGCAGCGCGGTGGCAAGCGTCCACCGGGCCGCGCGCGGGTACGAGACCGTCGGGCGGGCGGCCCCCCCCGCACCCGGGGCACCCGTGCACGGGGCACCGCCCCCGACGGTGTGACGTCAGGACTTGCGATGGCCTATCAGGCGCGGCTTCGGTTCCAGGCCGTCCAAGCCGTGCCAGGCCAGGTTGACCAGGTGGGCGGCCACCTCTGCCTTCTTGGGCTTGCGGACGTCCAGCCACCACTGGCCCGTGAGGGCGACGCTGCCGACCAGGGCCTGGGCGTAGAGGGGGGCCAGTTTGGGGTCGAAGCCGCGGGTCTTGAACTCCTGGCCGAGGATGTCCTCGACCTGGGTGGCGATGTCGGAGATGAGGGAGGCGAAGGAGCCCGTCGACTGGGGGATGGGGGAGTCCCGGACCAGGATGCGGAAGCCGTCGGTGTACTCCTCGATGTAGTCGAGGAGGGCGAAGGCGGCCTGTTCGCAGAGCTCGCGGGGGTGCCCGGCGGTGAGGGAGCCGGTCACCATGCCGAGGAGCTGGCGCATCTCGCGGTCCACCACGACCGCGTAGAGACCCTCCTTGCCGCCGAAGTGTTCGTACACGACGGGCTTGGAGACACCGGCCTTCGCCGCGATCTCCTCGACCGACGTGCCTTCGAAGCCCTTGGCGGCGAACAGGGTGCGGCCGATGTCCAGCAGCTGCTCACGGCGCTCGGCGCCGGTCATCCGGGTCCGGCGGGCCCGCCGGGGCTTGTCGTTGTTCGAACTCGCGGAGCCCTGCGGGGCCCGCGCGGAGCGCGTCGTGCTCGGATTGCTGGGGTCGGTCGCCACGTGCTCCATCATGCCGCGTCTACGGCCCGGGGCTTGCCAGGGGCGGGAATCGCAGGGTTCCCGTCCGCGCCCTCGGGCCCCTTGCGGCGGGCGTCGATCCGGGTCTTCGTGGGCCACCGCACGTCGTACGCCCAACCGAGCTGTTCGAACCAGCGGATGAGCCGTGCCGACGAGTCGAGCTGGCCGCGCATCACACCGTGGCGCGCGCTCGTCGGGTCGGCGTGGTGCAGGTTGTGCCAGGACTCGCCGCAGGACAGGACCGCGAGCCACCACACGTTGCCGGAGCGGTCGCGGGACTTGAAGGGGCGCTTGCCCACCGCGTGGCAGATCGAGTTGATCGACCACGTCACGTGGTGAAGCAGCGCCACCCGGACGAGTGAGCCCCAGAAGAAGGCCGTGAACGCGCCCCACCAGGACATCGTGACCAGGCCGCCCACCAGCGGCGGCACCGCGAGCGACACCACGGTCCACAGGACGAACTGGCGCGAGACGGCCCGGATCGCCGGGTCCTTGATCAGGTCGGGCGCGTACTTCTCCTGCGGGGTCTGCTCCTCGTCGAACAGCCAGCCGATGTGCGCCCACCACAGGCCCTTCATCAGGGCGGGGACCGTCTCGCCGAAGCGCCACGGCGAGTGCGGGTCGCCCTCCGCGTCGGAGAACTTGTGGTGCTTGCGGTGGTCGGCCACCCAGCGGACGAGGGGGCCCTCCACCGCCATCGATCCGGCCACCGCGAGCGCGATCCTCAGCGGCCGCTTGGCCTTGAAGGAGCCGTGCGTGAAGTAGCGGTGGAAGCCGATGGTGATGCCGTGGCAGCCCAGGTAGTACATGAACACGAGCAGGCCGAGGTCCAGCCAGCTCACCCCCCAGCCCCAGGCCAGCGGCACCGCCGCCACCAGGGCCAGGAACGGGACGGTGATGAAGAGGAGCAGCGCGAGCTGTTCCACGGAGCGCTTCTGTTCACCGCCCAGGGTCGCGGAGGGGAGCGGGGCGCCCGACGGCGCCCCCTTTGGTTCGTCGATGACGTCGGGGCTCGTGGTCATAGGGGCTTCCCCTGGGGGGTCGAGGGTGACTGCGGGAATTCGGGACTAGGGAAAATCGAGGTGTCGACACGTGCCGGGCGGGAAGGCACCGGACGGGCGGGTGCCCATGGAAAGGGCCGCTCATACGCGTGGCTACGGGACCGTAGGTTACGGCCTCGTACGTATCGCGGTGCGCGGCATCGCGGCAAGAGGCCGCGAGTCTGCCAAGACCCATCGACACCTATCCTTGGATCGGTCGGACAGCGCGGTCCGCTCTGTATCTCCCCCGGTTCCACGGCCGGGACCCCTCCCAGACGTGCCCACCCCCGTTCTCCGCCTCGGAAACGGCGGGCTTCACCGCAAGGAGCCGCACCTGTGAGCAGTGCCGACGACCAGACCGCCACCACGGCCACCGCCAGCACCACGTCCACCTCGGCCGGGGCGAACAGCGAGCTGCGCGCCGACATCCGTCGCCTCGGCGACCTCCTCGGCGAGACCCTCGTACGCCAGGAGGGCCCCGAGCTCCTGGACCTGGTGGAGAAGGTCCGCCGTCTGACCCGCGAGGACGGCGAGGCCGCCGCCAAGCTCCTCGGCGGCACCGAGCTGGAGACCGCCGCGAAGCTGGTGCGCGCCTTCTCCACCTACTTCCACCTCGCGAACGTCACCGAGCAGGTGCACCGCGGCCGTGAGCTGCGCGCCCGCCGCGCCGCCGAGGGCGGCCTGCTCGCCCGCACCGCGGACCGCCTCAAGGACGCCGACCCCGAGCACCTGCGCCAGACCGTGGAGCACCTCAACGTGCGCCCGGTCTTCACCGCGCACCCCACGGAGGCCGCCCGCCGCTCCGTGCTCAACAAGCTGCGCCGGGTCGCCGAGCTCCTGGAGACCCCGGTCATCGAGTCCGACCGGCGCCGCCACGACACCCGTCTGGCCGAGAACATCGACCTCGTCTGGCAGACCGACGAGCTGCGCGTGGTCCGTCCCGAGCCCGCCGACGAGGCCCGCAACGCCATCTACTACCTGGACGAGCTGCACGCGGGCGCCGTCGGTGACGTCCTGGAGGACCTGACCGCGGAGCTGGAGCGCGTCGGCGTGCGCCTGCCCAGCGAGACCCGCCCGCTGACCTTCGGCACCTGGATCGGCGGCGACCGCGACGGCAACCCGAACGTGACGCCCGACGTCACCTGGGAAGTCCTGATCCTCCAGCACGAGCACGGCATCAACGACGCCCTGGAGCTGATCGACGAGCTGCGCGGCTTCCTCTCCAACTCCATCCGCTACACCGGCGCCACCGAGGAGCTCCTCGACTCCCTCCAGTGCGACCTGGAGCGGCTGCCGGAGATCAGCCCCCGCTACAAGCGCCTCAACGCCGAGGAGCCCTACCGCCTCAAGGCCACCTGCGTCCGGCAGAAGCTGGAGAACACCAAGCAGCGCCTCGCCAAGGGCACCACGCACGAGCCCGGCCGCGACTACCTGGGCACCGCCGAGCTCCTGCACGACCTCACGCTCATCCAGACGTCGCTGCGCGCCCACAAGGGCGGCCTGTTCTCCGACGGCCGCATGAACCGCACGATCCGTACGCTCGCCGCCTTCGGCCTGCAGCTCGCCACGATGGACGTGCGCGAGCACGCCGACGCCCACCACCACGCCCTCGGCCAGCTCTTCGACCGGCTCGGCGAGGAGTCCTGGCGGTACGCCGACATGCCGCGCGAGTACCGGCAGAAGCTGCTCGCCAAGGAGCTGCGCTCACGCCGTCCCCTCGCGCCCTCGCCCGCGCCCCTCGACGCGGCCGGGGAGAAGACGCTCGGCGTGTTCGGCACGGTCAAGAAGGCCCTGGACGTGTTCGGGCCCGAGGTCATCGAGTCGTACATCATCTCCATGTGCCAGGGCGCCGACGACGTGTTCGCCGCCGCCGTCCTCGCCCGCGAGGCCGGCCTGATCGACCTGCACGCGGGCTGGGCGAAGATCGGCATCGTGCCGCTCCTGGAGACCACGGACGAGCTGCGCGCCGCCGACGTCATCCTGGACGAGATGCTGGCCGACCCGTCGTACCGCAGGCTGGTCGCGCTGCGTGGCGACGTCCAGGAGGTCATGCTCGGCTACTCGGACTCCTCCAAGTTCGGCGGCATCACCACCTCCCAGTGGGAGATCCACCGCGCCCAGCGGCGCCTGCGCGACGTCGCGCACCGGTACGGCGTCCGGCTCCGGCTCTTCCACGGCCGCGGCGGCACCGTCGGCCGCGGCGGCGGCCCCTCGCACGACGCGATCCTCGCCCAGCCCTGGGGCACCCTGGAGGGCGAGATCAAGGTGACCGAGCAGGGCGAGGTCATCTCCGACAAGTACCTGGTGCCGTCCCTGGCCAGGGAGAACCTGGAACTGACGGTCGCCGCCACCCTCCAGGCCTCCGCCCTGCACACCGCGCCCCGCCAGTCCGACGAGGCCCTGGCCCGCTGGGACGCCGCGATGGACGTCGTGTCCGACGCCGCCCACGCCGCGTACCGCAAGCTGGTCGAGGACCCGGACCTGCCGACCTACTTCCTCGCCTCCACACCGGTCGACCAGCTCGCCGACCTGCACCTGGGCTCCCGGCCATCCCGCCGCCCCGGCTCGGGCGTCTCCCTCGACGGCCTGCGCGCCATCCCCTGGGTGTTCGGCTGGACCCAGTCGCGGCAGATCGTGCCCGGCTGGTTCGGCGTGGGCTCCGGCCTCAAGGCACTGCGCGAGGCGGGCCAGACCGCGACCCTGGGAGGAGACGGTGTCCTCGACGAGATGCACGAGCACTGGCACTTCTTCCGGAACTTCCTCTCCAACGTCGAGATGACGCTCGCCAAGACCGACCTGCGCATCGCCCGCCACTACGTGGACACGCTGGTGCCGGGCGAGCTGAAGCACATCTTCGAGACCATCGAGGCCGAGCACGCCCTCACAGTCGCCGAGGTCCTGCGCGTCACCGGCGGCGAGCGCCTGCTCGACTCCAACCCGGTGCTCCAGCAGACCTTCTCGATCCGTGACGCCTACCTGGACCCGATCTCCTACCTCCAGGTCGCGCTGCTCAAGCGGCAGCGGGACGCGGTGGCCGCGGGCGACGAGGCCGACCCGCTGCTCGCGCGGGCGCTGCTCCTCACGGTCAACGGCGTCGCGGCGGGGCTGCGCAACACCGGCTGACCGCCGCACGCCTCAGGCCCGGGGCCCCGCACCTGACGAAGGTGGGGGGGGGGCCCCGGGCCCGTTCCGGAGGACCGGGTGGCTCCGGCGGTTCAGAGCGCGAGTGCCGCGAAGGCCGCCGTCAGCTGGATCCCGCCCGCGAGGGCCAGGATCGCCGCGACCTTGTTCAGCCGCAGCCCCCCGGCCACGACCACCGCCGCGAGCAGCAGCGCGCCGCCCAGCGGCAGCCAGGCGTGCAGGAAACCGGGGCCGCCGCTGCGCACGGCCTCGTCGGAGTCGGGCTTGACCACGACCGGGATGCGCTCGCCCTTCCTGGCCGCGACCGACTTGTCGATGACGACGCGCTCCCGGGGCTCGCTGCCGGAGGCGGGGGCGTACGGCCCCGTGCACTCGTCACCGCCGCAGCGCGCGAGCGAGAGCATGCCCCGCTCCCGCCCGTCGTCGGGAACCATCACGTGCCGCGCCGTCCCCCACGACGCCCAGACGCCGGCGGTCAGGATCAGGGCCGCGAGGAGCGTCGCCGCGCCCCGCACTAGGTATGCGGGCATGGCGGCGATCCTTGGGGAAAGGGCTGCTCTCAGTCAACACCGGCCGGAACACGGCCTGTTGATTCGCCCGCTTACACAGCTGTACGTCAGGAGTTGTACGTGCTCTGCGCCCGCTCCAGACCCTCGGCCACCAGGCACTCCACGGCGTCCGCGGCCCGGTCCACGAAGTAGTCGAGCTCCTTGCGCTCCGTGCCGGAGAAGTCCTTGAGGACGAAGTCCGCGACCTGCATGCGGCCCGGCGGGCGGCCGATGCCGAAGCGGACCCGGTGGTAGTCGGCGCCCATCGCCTTCGTCATCGACTTCAGACCGTTGTGGCCGTTGTCGCCGCCGCCCAGCTTCAGGCGCAGCACGCCGTAGTCGATGTCGAGCTCGTCGTGGACGGCGACGACGTTCGCCGTCGGGACCTTGTAGAAGTCGCGCAGGGCGGTGACGGGACCGCCCGACAGGTTCATGTACGAACCGGGCTTGGCGAGGACGACCCGGCGGCTGCCGGGGCCCATCGGGCCGATCCGGCCCTCCAGGACGTGCGCCTGCGCCTTGGCGGCCCGCTTGAAGCTGCCGCCGATCCGGTCGGCGAGCAGATCGGCGACCATGAAGCCGACGTTGTGCCGGTTCATGGCGTAGCCGGGGCCGGGGTTGCCGAGACCCACGATCAGCCAGGGGGCGCTGGGGTCCGTCGTCATCTGTGTGTCTCCTTCATGGCACCTTCATAGCGCAACCGCCGCCCAGCGCCAGGGCGCTGAGCGGCGGTCGGTACGGCTGCGTCGAGGATCAGGCCTCGGCGGCCTCGTCGCCCGCGGCCTCGGCCGGGGCCTCCTCGGCCTGCGCGGCCAGGACCTGCAGGACGACGGTGTCGCCCTCGACGGCCAGGGAGACGCCCGAGGGCAGCGTGATGTCCTTGGCGAGGACGGAGGCACCGGCCTCCAGGCCCGCGATGGAGACGCTGAGGGACTCGGGGATGTGGGTGGCCTCGGCCTCGACCGGAAGCGCGTTGAGGACGTGCTCCAGGAGGTTGGCGCCCGGGGCCAGCTCGCCCTCGGCGACGACGGGGACCTCGACGTTGACCTTCTCGCCGCGCTTCACGAGGAGCAGGTCGACGTGCTTGAGGATGCCCTGACGGAGGGCGTCGCGCTGCACCGCCTTCGGGATGGCCAGCTCGGACTTGCCCTCGATGTCCAGGGAGATCAGGACGTTGGAGGTACGCAGGGCCAGGAGCAGGTCGTGGCCGGGCAGGGTGATGTGGACCGGGTCGGTGCCGTGGCCGTACAGGACCGCGGGAACCTTGTCCTCGCGGCGGATGCGGCGGGCGGCGCCCTTGCCGAACTCGGTACGGACCTCGGCGCTGAGCTTGACCTCAGACATGGTGCACTCCTCGTAGAAAAGGTGAACTGAAGTGGTCACCCGGCCACGACTGGCCTGCTACGAAGAGCGCGTCGATAACGGACCGCCACACACCGCGTCCCTGCGGACACGAATGCGGCCTCCCTCGCCGAGCAACTTCGACAGTCTACTCGGCGACGGAGGCCGCACCAAAAGGATCTTGCGAGCCGTGCTTACGCGGGGCCGCTCTGCTCCTCGAAGAGGCTGGTCACGGAGCCGTCCTCGAAGATCTCCCGAACCGCGTTCGCGATCGTCGGGGCGATCGAGAGCACCGTGATCTTGTCGAGCTCCAGCTCGTTCGGCGTCGGCAGCGTGTTGGTGAACACGAACTCGCTGACCTTCGAATTCTTCAGACGGTCCGCGGCCGGGCCGGAGAGCACACCGTGCGTGGCCGTCACGATGACGTCCTCGGCACCGTGCGCGAACAGCGCGTCGGCGGCGGCGCAGATCGTGCCACCCGTGTCGATCATGTCGTCCACCAGGACACAGACGCGGCCCTCGACGTTGCCGACGACCTCGTGCACGGTGACCTGGTTGGCCACGTCCTTGTCGCGGCGCTTGTGCACGATCGCCAGGGGGGCGCCCAGACGGTCGCACCAGCGGTCGGCGACGCGCACCCGGCCGGCGTCGGGGGAGACGACCGTGAGCTTGTCCTTGTCGACCTTCGCGCCCACGTAGTCCGCGAGGATCGGCAGCGCGAAGAGGTGGTCGACGGGGCCGTCGAAGAAGCCGACGATCTGGTCGGTGTGCAGGTCGACCGAGACGATCCGGTCGGCACCCGCGGCCTGCAGCAGGTCCGCGACCAGGCGGGCCGAGATGGGCTCGCGGCCGCGGTGCTTCTTGTCCTGGCGGGCGTAGCCGTAGAACGGCACGATCACGGTGATGCTCCGCGCGGAGGCGCGCTTCAGAGCATCGATCATGATCAGCTGTTCCATGATCCACTTGTTGATCGGAGCCGTGTGGCTCTGGATCAGGAAGCAGTCCGCGCCACGCGCCGACTCCTGGTAGCGCACATAGATCTCACCGTTGGCGAAGTCGAAGGCCTTGGTCGGCACGACGCCGATACCCAGCTGATGCGCGACCTCCTCGGCCAGTTCGGGGTGGGCGCGGCCGGAGAAGAACATCATCTTCTTCTCGCCGGTCGTCTTGATCCCGCTCACAGCACAGTCTCCTCAGACGTGTTCCCTGGCCGCGAGGTGTCCTCGCGCCAACCAGCCGATTTCATGCACCTATCAGCTTTGTGCACCTATCACGGTACGCGGTGTCAGGCGCACCTGTTTCCGGTCAGCTTTCGCCGGCCGGGGTCTCGGAGGTCCGGGTGGCGGCCTCGGCGGCCCGCGCCGCCGCGCTTCCCGGACGCTTGCGGGCCACCCAGCCCTCGATATTCCGTTGCTGGCCACGGGCGACGGCCAGCGAACCGGCCGGTACGTCCTTCGTGATCACGGAACCCGCGGCGGTGTAGGCACCGTCGCCAATCGTGACAGGAGCCACAAACATGTTGTCCGAACCTGTCTTGCAGTGCGACCCCACCGTCGTGTGGTGCTTGGCCTCACCGTCGTAGTTCACGAACACGCTCGCGGCACCGATGTTGGAGTACTCGCCGATCGTCGCGTCGCCCACATAGCTCAGGTGCGGGACCTTGGTGCCCTCGCCGATCGTGGCGTTCTTCATCTCCACGTACGTACCCGCCTTGGCCTTCACCCCGAGCCGGGTGCCGGGCCGCAGATACGCGAACGGACCGACGTTCGCCCGCTCTCCCACCTCGGCGCCGTCCGCGACCGTGTTGTCGACACGGGCACCCGCGCCCACCGTGGTGTCCTTCAGACGGGTGTTGGGGCCGACCTCGCAGCCCTCGCCCAGGTGCGTCGCGCCCTGCAGCTGGGTGCCAGGGTGCACCAGGGCGTCGCGCTCGACCGTGACGCCCGCGTCGATCCACGTCGACGCCGGGTCGACGACGGTGACGCCCGCGAGCATCGCCGCCGTGAGCAGCCGGTCGTTCAGGACCCGGCGGGCGTCCGCGAGTTGGACACGGTTGTTGATGCCCGCGATCTCGCGGTGGTCCCCGGCGACACAGGCACCGACGCGATGCCCGGCCTCGCGCAGGATGCCGAGGACGTCCGTCAGGTACTCCTCGCCCTGGCTGTTGTCCGTGCGGACCTTGCCGAGGGCGTCCGCGAGGAGCTGCCCGTCGAAGGCGAAGACACCCGAGTTGATCTCGCGGATGGCGCGCTGCGAGTCGCTCGCGTCCTTGTGCTCGACGATCGCGGTCACGGCGCCGGACGCACCGTCGCGCACGATGCGGCCGTAGCCCGTCGCGTCGGGCACCTCGGCGGTCAGGACGGTCACCGCGTTGCCGTCGGCGGAGTGCGTGGCGGCCAGGCTCGTGAGCGTCGCGCCGGTGAGCAGCGGGGTGTCGCCGCAGACCACGACGACCGTGCCGTCGACGCTGCCGCCCAACTCGTCCAGGCCCATCCGCACGGCGTGGCCCGTGCCGTTCTGCTGGGCCTGGAAGGCGGTGCGCACCTCGGGGTCGATCGCGGCCAGGTGCGCGATCACGCGCTCGCTCTCGTGTCCGACGACGGCGACCAGACGCTCGGGGGACAGCTCGCGGGCGGCGGCGAGAACGTGCCCGACGAGGGAACGGCCGCAGATCTCGTGCAGGACCTTCGGCGTGGCCGACTTCATACGGGTGCCCTCACCCGCTGCGAGGACGACGACGGCTGCCGGGCGATTGGCGCTCACAGGGGTGCCCTTCGGCTTCGGATGCTTGGGGAGTGGACATCCGCAGGATACCGGGGCGTAGTGGGGCGGCCGCATGCACCGGGGCAAGCCCGCCCCGCGCACCGGCAGGGCCGTGACCACGCGCTGGGGAAGACACCGGGGAAGTCCCGGGCACACGAAGCGGGTCCCCACCGTGATGGTGGGGACCCGCTCGGCGTACTGCTCCCGGGGAAGGAATCGAACCCTCATTCAATGGACCAAAACCATTTGTCCTGCCATTAGACGACCCGGGAATGGGCCACGCGCCGCGCCCGGTGGGATCACCGGCTCGGCGTGCGGCTAACACTATGCCGTACGGCCTGCCTCCGATGCGACGGTACGAGGCGGTGGTCCTGACCCCGGTGCACCAGTCGTCGCGCACGCCGGTGCATCCCCGCGGCGTCCGGCGCCTGCCCGCACCACCCGACATCTCCGGCACCGAAAGTCACCGGATAACGCGACGCCGGCGCCCTTACGCTGGAAGGCATGACCACGACGGGGGAAAGCGACACCGCGGCCAGGACCGGGCCGTGGTGGTGGGAGCGGCGGCGCAGTGCCGTCCTGGACGTCGGCCTCGGCCTCGCGTCCGCGGCCGAGTGCGGTGTCGAGGGCGTGCAGTTCGCCGACGACGCGGGCATCCCGGTCGCGGTCGGCGTGGGCTTCGGGGTGGTCGCCGGGTCCGCCCTCGTGCTGCGGCGCCGCTGGCCGATCGCGGTCGTGCTGATCTCCGTCGCGATCACGCCCGCCCGCATGGGCATCCTGATGGCGATCGTCGGCCTCTACACCCTCGCCGCCTCCGAGCTGCCGCGCCGCATCATCGGCGCCCTCGCGGGCATGTCCCTGGCCGGCACCCTGATCGTCACGTTCGTCCGCACCAACCAGGACATGGCCAACGGCGACCTGACCATCGGCAAGGGCTTCATACCGTTCATCGCCATCAGCACCTCCCTCGGCGTCACCGCCCCGCCGGTCCTCCTCGGTCTGTACGTGGGCGCGCGCCGCCGCCTCATGGAGTCCCTGCGCGAGCGCGCCGACAGCCTGGAGCGGGAGCTGCAACTGCTCGCGGAGCGCGCCGAGGAGCGCGCGGAGTGGGCCCGCGGCGAGGAGCGCACCCGCATCGCCCGCGACATGCACGACGTGGTCGCGCACCGCGTGAGCCTGATGGTCGTGCACGCGGCGGCGCTGCAGGCCGTCGCCCGCAAGGATCCCGAGAAGGCCGTGAAGAACGCCGCTCTGGTCGGTGACATGGGCCGCCAGGCCCTGACCGAGCTGCGTCAGATGCTCGGCGTGCTGCGGGCGGGCGACGCCCCGCCGAAACCGGCGCCCGCGCCCGCCCCCGTCCCGCTGGCCGCCGTCGGCGAGGCCGCGGACCGGGCGGCGTCCCGCGCCGAGCCCGCCGCGGGTCCGGGGCCCTCGGCCCCCGACGTCCCCGAAGGTCCGTGCCTGGCCGAGCTGGACGAGCTCGTGGACCAGTCGCGGGCCGCGGGCATGGCCGTGGACCTGTCCGTGGAGGGCGACACCCGGGCGTACGCGTCCGACGTGGAGGAGACCGCGTACCGCGTCGTCCAGGAAGCCCTCACCAACGTGCACAAGCACGCGGCGGGCGCGAAGACCTACGTACGGCTCGCGCACCGCGCCGCCGAGATCGCCATGCAGGTCGAGAACGGCCCGCCCCCGGAGGCCGGTCCGGCCGAGGTGCTGCTGCCCAGCGGCGGCAACGGCCTGGTCGGCATGAAGGAGCGGGTGACCGCGCTCGGCGGGGTCTTCGTGTCCGGGCCGACGGACGCGGGCGGCTTCAAGGTGTCCGCGGTGCTCCCGGCGTCGGCCGGTCGGTGATCTTCCTCATACGAGGGCGGGGGGCGGGCGCGGGTACGCGGGCGGGGCTCAGCCCGTCGTGAGCCGGACGGGCTGCGTGCCCGCGACGAGCGTGGTGAGGGCCTGGTCGAGATGGCGGCCGAGGAACCAGTCGCCGCTGTGGTCGAGGCTGTAGACCCGGCCTTCCGCGTCCATCGCGAGCAGCGCCTGTGTCTGCGTCTCCTCGCCGATCGGGCAGACCTCCGTGCCGAGGGCCCGTCCCAGGTCACCGAGGGTGCGGGCCATGTGCAGGCCGTACATCGGGTCGAGGTGGAGGGTCGCCGGGGCTATCTGACGGCCGGGACCCTGCGGGGTGATGTGCAGTCCGCCGAACTCCGCCCAGGCCTCCACGGCCGCCGGGAACACCGCGTGCTGATGGCCCGCCGGTGAGGTGTGGCGGCGCAGGACGTCGGCCCAGATCTCGGCCTGCTTGATGTCCCAGCGGCCCGGCGCCCAGCCGGCGGTGCGCAGGGCGGCGTCGACGGGCACGGGGAAGCGGGTGGAGTTGTCGGTGTGCATGGCATGGCCCTCGTGGTGCGGGTGCGGATGGCGGCGGCCGGTGCGCGCGGCACCGGGGGTCGTCAGCTGGTGGGCGCCCCGCGTCACGCGTCGGACGCGGTCGGGTCGACGACGCGGACGCCGAAGTGCGCGGTGAGGGCGGTGCAGGAGCGGCACGGGCGGGCGAAGGCGCCGTGCAGGGGGTCGCCGTCCTCGCGGATGCGGCGGGTGGTGAGTTTGGCGTGTTTGAGTGCCTTGCGCGCCTCGCCGTTGGTCATCGGCTTGCGCGAGGCCCGTTTGGAGCGGCCGGCGTCGGCCGTGGCCAGGTGCCGGGAGATGAGGACGGCCTCCGCGCAGCGGCCGGTGAAGCGTTCGCGCTGGCCGCTGGTGAGGGTGTCGAGGAAGTCCTGGACGAGCGGGTGCAGGTCCGGGGGGTCCTCGCCGCGCCTCGGGGTGCTGGTGAGGGTGGTGCCGCGGACCGAGAGCGCGGCGGCCACGGTGGGCAGGATGCCGTCGCGGCGGTGGTGCAGGACCGGGGCCCCGACGGGCTCGCTGCTCCAGCCGACGCGCGGGTCCCCGGGCTCGGCGGTCGCGGTCGCCCCGGTGGTCGGGCCGGGTGCCGTGCGGGTGGTTCCGGAGCCGGTGACAGGTGTGCCGTGCGCGTTGGACATGCCGCTTGGTGCCGTGTGCATGTGGTGTTTCCCTCCCCGTGCCCGCGGTGTCAGCCGCTGGTGCCACGCCCCCGCGTTGCGGGAACAGACTGCCAAATGGGGTGTGTGGTGCGGAAGCTGGGGCTGTACGACACGCCTGGGTTTCGCCTCTGGGTGACCGGCTCGTGGCGGGTGGTCACGGTTTCGGGGCCCGGTGACCCGTGTCGTGCTTGCGCATAGGCTGTCGGCGTCCGTGAACCTCACAGTGCCGCAGGAGGGCATCCGCCATGACGCAAGGTGGGCCAGGTCGGCTCGGGCAGCAAGCCGCGCCGCCGAACGCGGCCTACGCCGGGCAGGTGGTCCACTTCCCGGACCCGGTCCGCGCCGCCCGCCACCCCAGAGGGGTGCGGGTCGACGGTGACGGCTACCCGGACTTCTCGCCGTACGCGCGTGCCGCCGCCGAGATCGCCGAGCCGCCCGAGGGCTTCGGCGTGGACGAGCTGCGCCTCACGGACTACGTCTCGGCGAACGCGGCGCTCGCCGCGTCCGGCCACGAGCTGTGGGACACGATCCCCGCGGTCGCGACCCCGCACGGCTGGACCTGGCACCACGCGCCGCACGGCCGCCGTCTGGAGCTGGTCCCCGTCGAGGTCAAGGCCCTGCTCCGGCACCACGGCGGCATCTCCACGGCGCCCGTCGACCAGAACAAGCGCGGCACCCGCCCGCTCCAGGAGACCCGCCCCGCGCACCTGGCCCTGCCGAAGGCGGCCGTCGCCGTCACCGAGGGCCAGATCACGGGCGTCGAGGAGGACCTCGGCTACCGCCTGCCCGGCGCGTACCGCTCCTTCCTGAAGGCGGCAGGCGGCTGCGCCCCGGTCGGCACGGCCCTCGACGCGGAGCTGGGGCTCCTCATCGACCAGCCGTTCTTCACGGTCCGCGACGAGGCCGCGATCAACGACATCCTGTACGTCAACAAGTGCCTGCGCGACCACCTCACCAAGGACTACCTGGGCGTGGGCTTCGTGCAGGGCGGTCTGCTGGCCGTGAAGGTCAAGGGCGACCGGATCGGCTCGGTGTGGTTCTGCGCGTACGACGACGTGCGGGACGTGGACCCTTCCTGGGCGCCGGCCGAGCGCGTGCAGCGCCTGCTGCTGCCGTGCGGCGACGACTTCGACGCCTTTCTCTCCCGGCTCGCGGGCAGTCCGCCCGAGCTGGAGACCGTGGCGAACCTGATGGTGGACGGCGGCTTCGCGCGCGCCGTCCCGGTGGGGGAGTGAGCGATCCGATGGTGACCTTCGCACAGGCGCAGGAGCGCGCCGAGGAATGGATCAACGGTGATGTGCCCGGGCCCGGCCACCGCGAGGTGCGGGTGCGGGAGTTCGAGCTCGGCTTCGTGGTGTGGGCGGAGGACCGCGAGGGCGGCCCCCGCTCGGACGGCGGCCACCAGCGGCTCGTCATCGCCCGGGACAGCGGCGAGGCGACCCTGTGGCCCGCCCTGCCGGTGGGTGAGGTGATCCGCCGTTACGAAGAGGAGTACGGCGTGCCGGAGGCGGCGCCCGAACCGGCCCCCGAGCCCCCCCAGCGCATGGACCTGAACCAGACGTCGTTCCTGTTGAGCCCGCCGGAGTGGCTCCAGGAGGCGGCGGACAAGCTGGGGATCCCGGACCGGCGCGGCTCCGGAGGGGATGCTGGCGGGGGCGCCCAGGGCGGTTCCGCTGCTGGTGCTGGTGCTGGTGCTGGTACGGGACTTGGCGCCGGTGCCGGTACGGGATTCGGGGTCGGCGCCGGTGTCGGCGCGGGGGCCGGTGCCGCCGCGGCGGGTGCCTCCGGTGCTTCCGGGCAGTCCGACGGTGAGCCGCTGCCGACCATGGCCGGGCCCGGTCCGGCGGCCGCGCCCGCGGCTCCGGCCCCGCAGCCCGCTCCTGGCGTGCCCGACGGCGGTACGCCGTGGCCCGCGGCCGGGACGCCGGGTGGCGAGCAGGGTGCCGGGGCCGGTGGCGGCGGGGCGGCGCCGGGTGTGCCCGCGTCGGCGACGCCGTGGGCCGGTACGGACACGAACACCGACGCCGACGACGTGGCGGTGCCGCTGCCCGCCACGGTGTTCTCGCCGCCGCTGACGTTCGACGGCGGCGACAACGAGGAGGAGCAGCCGCCCGCGGCGTCCCCCGAGGCCAAGACCGCGCTGATGTCCGGCGGCAGCCAACTCCCGAGGACGGCCATCGCGCCCGCCTTGGACGAGCCCGCGCCGGGCGCTCCGGGCGCGGGACCGAACCTGCCGCCGCCCGCCGGTGCCGCGGTGACGGGCCCCGACCTGCCGCCGCCGCCCGCGGGGTACGCGCCCGCCGGTCAGACGCCGCCGCCCGTCGGTCCGTCGGCCGGTGGTCCGAACATGCCGCCGCCCCCGGCCGGTTCGGCGGTGAGTGGTCCGAACATGCCGCCGCCTCCCGCCGGGTCCGCGGTGGGTGGCCCCAACATGCCGCCTCCGCCCGGTGGTTCGGGAGCGGGTGCGCCGTCCCCGTACGGGTATCCGCAGGGGCCGGACGCGTCCGGTGCGGGTGCGCCGGGTGCGCCGGGTGCGCCGGGTGCCGCGGGTGCTCCTGCTGCTCCTGGCGTTCCCGCCGGGAGTACGCCGCCTCCGGGTGCGCAGCCTCCGGGTGCGCAGCCCGCTCCTGGCACTCCCGCTCCGGGGGCCACGCCGCCGCCCGGGGCCGGTGCTCCGGGTGCGCCCGCGGGTGGATACGTACCGACGCAGCTGATGTCGCCGCTCGGGCCGGACGGGCAGGCTCCTGGGGCGCCTGCGGCTCCTGGTGCTCCCGGTGCGCCTGGTGCTCCGCAGCCGCCCGGTGCTCCGGGTGCTCCGGGTACGCCTCCCGGTGGGGTGCATCACGCGGCGACGATGCTGGCCGACCCGAGCCTGGGTGGCGGCCTGAAGCCTCCGGGCGCTGGTGCGCCTGGGGCTCCGCAGCCTCCCGGTCCGCCTGGAGCTCCGGGTGCGCCCGGTGCGCCTGGGGCTCCGCAGCCGCCCGGTGCTCCGGGTGCTCCGGGTACGCCTCCCGGCGGGGTGCACCACGCCGCGACGATGCTGGCCGACCCGAGCCTCGGCGGCGGCCTGAAGCCTCCGGGCGCTCCTGGTGCGCCCGGCGCTCCGCAGCCGCCCGGTGCTCCCGGTGCGCCGCAAGCCCCCGGTGCGCCTGGCGCCCCCGGTGCCCCGGGTGCTCCGGGTGGCGGCGTCCACCACGCCGCCACCATGCTCGCGGGCCCGGCCGTCGGCGGCCCCGGCGCGCCCATGCCGCCCGGCGCTCCCGGTGCGCCCGGCGCACCCGGCATGCCCGGCGCCCCCGGTGCGCCCCTGCCTCCCGGCGTACCCGGCGGCCCGGGCGCCCCCGGCATGCCCCCGCCCGCCCAGGGCATGGGCCCCGGCCAGCCCTACGGCTACCCCCAGCCGCCGACCGGCCAGCCCACCGTCGGCCCCGGCTACCAGGCCGTGCTGCGCTACCGCGCGCCCGACGGGTCCGAGCAGCAGGTCATCCGGCGCTCGGCGCCGGGGACGCCGCACCCGGAGTGGCAGATCTTCCACGAGCTGCGCTCCATGAACATCCCGCCGGACCAGGTCCTCGAACTCCACACGGAGCTGGAGTCCTGCGACCTGCCGGGCGCGTACTGCGCGCGCATGATCCGGGAGACCTGGCCGCAGGCGCGCATCACCTCGATCGCGTCGTACGGCAAGGACCACGCCTCGCGGCAGCAGGGCATGCACCAACTGCTCGCGCACCAGGGCGAGCTGCACCAGGTCGCGGACGGCCCGGCGCGCCCCGCGCCGGTGCGCGCGCCGCTTCCGCAGGTGCCGCCCGCGCCCGCGGTGCCGCCGGAGGCCGTGGCCCAGGAGCTGGCCGGGGCGTTCGGTCCCGGCGTGTTCCGGTTCGACCAGCGGGCGGTGTCCCGCCAGGGCGTGCCGGACGTGGTGGCGCACACGCTCGTCGTGGCCGGGCTCCCGGTCGACTTCGGGCCGTTCTTCTGGGCGCAGGCCCAGCCGGGGCGGCCGGTGCCCACGCTGGCCGAGATGGCGCAGGAGCGGGGCGTGCAGCCCGCGTCGGACGCCGGTTCGTACCTGGTCATGGGCAGTGACTTCGGGCGGGCGATCTGCGTCCAGTACGGCACCGCGAACATCGTGGCCGTGCCGGTCGAGGCCGGTCCCGGCGGCGCGCCCGTGCCGCCGCAGTTCGTGAACACGGGTCTGCCCGAGTTCACCCGCTGCCTCGGGCTCCTCGGCCGCATGTGGCGGCTGCGCTACGGGCTCAACCAGGAGCAGGCGGGCCGCTGGACCGTCGACTTCCAGACGCAGCTCGCCGCGCTCGACCCGGCCGCGCTCGCCTCGCCGGAGAGCTGGTGGTCGGTGCTCCTCGAGCAGATGTGGGACGGACTCCTGTAACCCGTACGAGGCAGCGAGAAAACAGCTGAACGAGGCGTCCGACCTGGGCATCAGGTCGGACGCCTCGCTCGTGCGCGCTCGCGTACGCGGGTGGCTCGGACCGGCTCGATCAGGGCTTCGTCGTACTCCGGAACGACAACTCGATTCCGACTTCTGACCCCAATTGACGCATCCTTGACCGGATGGCGTGGGCGGAGTGTCGCGTTATGACCACTTCCGCTTGATCCATCAAGATGTGCGCCAATCGCGTTGTACGCGGTCGGCGCGACGGCGAGAGTCTGTGTGGGCGAGAGAGGGGATCAAGGATGAGCGGCAGCGGTGTGTCGGTATCACCTCATGGCTTCGTCGCCGTGCGCGGGCGCGGCTACCGTCCCGGGCAGGTGGAGGTCTACGCCGACGCCCTGTCCCAGGACCGCGACGCGGCGTGGGAGCGGGCCGCCCGCCTCACCGTCCTCGCGAAGGACATGGGCGCGGAGGCCGCGCGGATGCGCGAGGTCGTCGCGCGGCTCGCTCCGCAGACGTACGAGGCGCTGGGGCAGCGCGCGCAGTACCTGCTGGCGCTGACCGTGGAGGAGGCCGCGGCCGTGCGGGACGCGGCGGCGGCCGCGGCGCGCGCGACCGCGGAGGCCACCGCCGCGGGCGCGGCGGCGCTCGCCGGGGCCGCGCGGGCGTACGCCGACTCGGTGTGCGGCGAGGCGGAGGAACGGGCCAGGCGGCGGCTGCTCGCGGACGGCGCCACCGCCGACGAGGTGCGGGTCGCCGCCCGTACGGATGTGAAGCAGTGGCGCGGCGAGGCGCTGGCCGCCCTGCGCGACATGCGGCAGCGCACCAGTGGGCTCCTCGCCGACCTGGAGAAGGAGCACGCCGAACGCTGGGAGGCCGCCGAGCGGGAGATCGCCGAGCGGGAGGCCGAGGCCGAGGCGCACGAGGCGTCCCTCGTCGCCGCCGCCGAGGCTCGCCTCGCCGAGGCCGAGCGGGCCAGGGCCCAGGCCGACGAGGCCGCGCGGCACGGGCAGGAGGACGCGGAGGCGCGCGCCGCGGATGTGCTCGCGCGGGCGCGGATGCGGGAGGAGCGGCTCGGGCGGGAGACGGAGCGGGTCCTGCGGGAGCACGGGGAGCGGTGGGACGAGGTGCGGGCGCACATGGACCACGTCCGCAGCAGCCTCTCGGCGCTCACCGGGCGGGGCGCCCAGGAGGACGTCCCCCGCCCCGGCGACCCCGGCACGGTCCCGGGCCCGACCTCGGGCACGGACTCCTGACGCCGGTCCCCGGCACGGACTCCTGACGCCGGGCCCGGGCCCGACCTCGGGCACGGACTCCTGACGCCGGTCCCCGGCACGGACTCCTGACGCCGGGCCCGGGCCCGAGCCCGGACTTCTGAGTCCGGTCCCGGGCTCGCCGCCGTGTCGTTCCCTGCTGTCGCCCGTCTGCGGCTCGGATCCCACGCTCCCGCCGCTGCGCGGCGGATCCGCCCCACCCGCCCACCCGTTCACCGCCGACCGGACAGTCACCGCCCGGCAACCCCACACCCACTCACCGGAACCCCGGGGGGCTCCGCCTCCACCGGAACCCCGTAGGGCTCCGCCTCCACCGGAACCCCGCAGGGTTGAGCCCCACGGGAGCTCTGCAGGGCTGCGCCCACTCACCGGAGCCCCGCAAGGTTGAACCCCCACCGGAACCCGCAGGGCCGCCCCCCACCAGACCTCCGCAGGACCGCCCCCAAGCAGTCCACACCTCCGGGCCGCCGAATCCCTCCCCCCGGGGCGGGAGCACCACGGGCCCCACTTCCCCCCCGTCCCCCCCCCAGCCGGGGCGGGTGGGTGGGATGCAACCCCCCCGTCCGGGCCGACAGTCACCGGACTCACCGCCCGCGCGCCCCGCGAGCCCCCGCCAGGATGAACGGTTCCACCGCCTCGTACCGGCCCCGTTGTTCGCGTTGGACGGACGGGCGGGACGTGATCGTGCCCAGCCAGCCGAGGAGGAAGCCGAGGGGGATGGAGGCGATGCCGGGGGTGGTGAAGGGGAACCAGTTGAAGTCGTGGGTGGGGAAGGCGGCGTTGGGGGAGCCGGAGACGAGGTTGGTGCCGGTCATGAGGACGGCGCAGCCGAGTGTGCCGCCGATGAGGGTCCACAGGAGACCCGCGCGGGTGAAGCGGCGCCAGAACAGGGTGTAGATCAGTGCGGGGGCGAGCACGGACGCGCCGAGGCAGAAGGACAGGGACACCAGGGGCTGGAGGCTGCGGTCCTGGACGAGGACGGCGAGGGTGATCGCGAGGGCGCCCACGGCGAGCGCGCAGCCGCGGGCGAGCGTCATCTCCTTGCGGGGCGGCAGATCGCGGCGGCAGGCCGCGAACACGTCGTGCGCAAGGGAGTTGGCGCAGGCCAGGATCATCCCGGCCACGGAGGCGAGCAGGGTCAGGAAGATGGCGGTGGCGACCGTGGTGAAGAGGAGCGTCTCGGCGCCGGACGCGTCCGCGCCGAACACCGCCCGCGTACCCAGGAGATACGCCGTGTTGCCCTGCGCGTCGTGCGCCGACACCGCGGCCCGCCCGAGCATCGCCGTCGTACCGAATCCGATGACGGTGATGATGAGGACGAAGAGGGCGACCGACGAGACCGCCCAGGACAGGGAACGTCTTATCTCGGGGGCGCTGCGTGCCGTGTACATGCGCATGGTGATGTGCGGCAGGCACGCACCGCCCAGGACCACCGTCAGCTCGGAGCTGATCATGTCCAGGCGCGGCGCCGGGCCGCCGTCGAACTGCAGCCCCGACCGGAGGTACGCGGGGCCCAGCTCGCTGCCGTCCCGCGCGGCGGCGAGGAGCGTCCCGGGGTCCCAGTCGAAGCGCCGCAGGATCAGTACGGCGACCACCGTCCCGGACCCGAGCAGGATCACGATCTTGAGGATCTGGATGAGGGCGGTGCCCTTCATGCCCCCGATCGCCGCGTAGCTGATCATCAGCGCCCCGAGCGCGATCACGCATCCGGTCTTCAGGCCGGGGCTTGAGAACCCCAGGACGAACGCCAGCAGGTCGCCCGCGCCCGCCAGTTGGACCAGCATGAGGGGCAGCAGCGCGGCCAGCGTCGCCGCGCACGCGGTCACGCGCACCACCCGCCCCGGCATCCGGCGCGCGAGCACGTCCCCCATCGTGAACTTGCCCGCGTTCCTGAGGGGTTCGGCCAGCAGGAACATCAGCAGCATCAGCGAGAGCGACGTACTGAGGGCGAGGACCACGCCGTCGTAGCCGAGCAGCGCGATGACGCCGGTCGTGCCGAGCACGGACGCGGCGGAGATGTAGTCGCCCGCGATGGCCAGGCCGTTGCGCAGCGGTGTGAGGCCGCCGTAGCCGGTGTAGAACTCGCCGAGCCCGTCGCGGTCCGGGCCCGTCATCACGCACAGCAGCAGCGTCAGCGTGACGACGGCCGTGAACGCCACCAGGGTCATGCTCTGCGTCGTGTCAGCGGCGGTGGTCACGGTTCGCCTCCAGTTCCGCCAGCTTGCGCAGGCGCGCGGCGAGCTGGTCGAGCCGTCGCCGCGCCGTGAACTCGTACAGCGCTATGGCGACGCACATCACCGGCAGTTGTACGAGGCCGAGGAGCAGGCCCGTCGTCAGGCCGCCGGAGACCTCGCTGTTCATCAGTGACGGCGCGCAGCCGGACAGGACGAGGAAGAGCGTGAAGTAGCCGAGCGCGGTGAGGGTGGCGACGCGGCGCTGCCGGCGGTAGGCGGTGCGCAGGACCCGCAGGTCGCGGTGGTTGCCGAGGGCGGGGTGGCGGGGTGCCGCGCGGGGTGGTGGTGGCGCGGGCGGCGGGGGGACGGGCTGCCAGGGGTAGGTGGCGTAGGACGGGGACGAGGTGTGGGGGTGCGGGGGGAGGTGGGGGAGATGGGTGAGATGGGGTTCGTGGGGGCGGTGAGGTTGGTGGGGGGACGGGTTGTGCGGAGGGTGGGTCATCCCGGTTCTCCTCTCCAAGCGCGGCTTCGGTCCGGTGCGGACCGCGAGGGAGCGAGGGCCGAGAGGCTACTTGCTGGTAGTGGGGGCGCGCGGGGTTTTCGTCATACTGGTCAGTCGGTATGGGTCTCGTCGCGCGGCGAACGGGTCAACCGGGTCTTTTGGGGCGGCAGTTGAGTGTCAGGGGCACGCGGTTCGTCGGGCGTGCCGGGCTCCGCGGGGGCCTCCTGGATGAGGGGGAACCGGCGCGGCGCCACGAAGAGCAGCACGAGCAGACACACCACGGCCGCGCACGCCGCGCCCACGTACACGGAGTCGACGGCCGCGTCCACCGCACGCCGCAGCCGGTCCGCGTCCGCCACCGAGTCCGGGTCGTCCAGGGACTTCGCCACCGAGTCCAGCGAGCCCGCGCCGCCGAGCTTGGCGCTGAGCACCCCGTTGGCGACCGCGCCGAACAGCGCGGCACCGACGGTCTGGCCGATCTGGCGGCAGAACAGGACCGAGGCGGTGGTCGTGCCCCGCTCGGCCCAGCCGACGGTCGACTGGACGCCGACGATCAGCGGGAGCTGGAAGAGGCCGAGCGCCGCGCCGAGCAGCAGCATGAGCAGGGCGGGCTGCCAGGCCGAGCCGGGGTAGGGCAGCAGCGGGAAGGCGAACAGGACGCAGGCCGCGGCGCCGATGCCGAGCATCGCCGTGTTGCGGAAGCCGATGCGCCGGTAGACGTGCTGGCTGAGCGCCGCCGACACCGGCCAGCTCAGGGTCATCACGGAGAGCACGAACCCGGCGGCCACGGGCGCGAGTTGGAGCACCGACTGGGCGTACGTCGGCAGGAAGACCGTGGGCGCCACCATCACCAGGCCGAGGGAGCCGAGCGCCAGGTTCACGGCGGCGATGGGGCGGCGCCGCCACACCCAGCCGGGGATGATCGGGTCGGCCGCGCGCCGCTCGATCACCACGACCGCCGCGACGCACAGCAGGCCGCCCGCGAACAGCGCGAGCGACGGCGCCGACAGCCAGGCCCAGGCGACCCCGCCCTGCACGAGCGCGGTGAGCAGCACGCCCCCGGCGGCGAAGACGGCGAGCGCCCCGGGCCAGTCGATGCGTCTCCACACCTCGCCGCGCGCCCCGGCCGCCGCGGCCGTACGGGCGGGCTCGTGCAGGTGGCGGACGATCAGCCAGAGCGCGACCGCGCCGATCGGCAGGTTGATCAGGAAGATCCAGCGCCAGTCCGTGTACGCCGTGATGAGCCCGCCGACCGCGGGGCCCGCGACCGCCGAAGTGGCCCACACCGTCGACAGCTTGGCCTGTATCTTCGGGCGCTCCTTGAGCGGGTACAGGTCGGCGGCGAGGGTCTGGACGGTGCCCTGGAGGGCGCCGCCGCCGAGGCCCTGGACGACGCGGAAGGCGATCAGGGCGCCCATGTTCCAGGCGAGCGCGCACAGCGCCGAGCCGAGCAGGAACAGGACGCAGCCGGCGATCAGGACGGGCTTGCGGCCGAAGGTGTCGGAGAGCTTGCCGTACACCGGCAGGGTGACCGTGGCGGCCAGCAGATAGCCGGAGAACAGCCAGGAGAAGACGGAGAAGCCGCCGAGGGTGCCGACGATCTGCGGGACGGCCGTGGAGACGATGGTGGCGTCCAGCGCGGCGAGCGCCATGACGAGCATGAGCGCGGCGACGACGGCCCCGCGCCTGTCGGTACTCGGCATCCCAAGGTCCCTTCCCCCTGCACCTATTGCCTCGGGTCACTTTCTCACCGGGTGCGGCCTTCGGGGGAGGGTGGAGGGCCTCTCGGCTGGTAGAGCGGATCTCGCTCGGCAGGAGGGTGGAGCGACCCTGAGAACCGCTCCACCGCCGGGTGGAGAACCCCTAGGGGGACCTCCGTACTACGGACAGGGAAACGTTGGTACCGACGGAGGACGAAGGCTCCTGACCTGGTCCTTAGATTGGCTTTATGCCGCGGGGCCCGGAGCACGGGTCCACAGCACTGAGACGAACCTCAGCCTGGGGGGTGGGGTTTTCCCCAGGAAAAGACTGCGCTCCGCACCAGGGCGTCGGGGTGCCCTCGCGGACCAGACTGATCCATGTGAGCAAGCGGTGCGACCGGCGGCCCGGAGGGCGGCCGGGCAGGCGGAACAAGCAGTGCGGCAGCAAGCAGTGCGGCAACGGGCTCATCTCATCACCGACATAGGAGACTTACCGTGACAACGGCTGTGACCACTCCCAGGCACGGGGGTACTGGAGGGCGTACGGCCGTGGCGGCTCGGGCACGCCAGGTCGTCAAGGCGTATGGCACCGGCGAGACCCGGGTCGTCGCCCTGGACCACATCGACGTGGACATCGCCCGCGGGCAGTTCACCGCGATCATGGGCCCGTCCGGGTCCGGCAAGTCCACGCTCATGCACTGCCTCGCGGGCCTCGACACCGTCTCCTCCGGGCAGATCTATCTGGACGAGACCGAGATCACCGGCCTGAAGGACAAGAAGCTCACGCAGCTGCGCCGGGACCGGATCGGCTTCATCTTCCAGGCGTTCAACCTGCTGCCGACGCTCAACGCCATCGAGAACATCACGCTCCCCATGGACATAGCGGGCCGCAAGCCCGACCGCGGCTGGCTGGACCAGGTCGTCGAGACCGTCGGCCTCGCCGGGCGCCTCAAGCACCGCCCGACCGAGCTGTCCGGCGGCCAGCAGCAGCGCGTCGCCGTGGCCCGCGCCCTCGCCTCCCGACCGGAGATCATCTTCGGCGACGAGCCGACCGGGAACCTGGACTCCCGCGCCGGCGCCGAGGTCCTCGGCTTCCTGCGCCGCTCGGTCACCGAGCTCGGCCAGACCATCGTGATGGTCACGCACGACCCGGTCGCCGCGTCGTACGCCGACCGCGTGCTGTACCTGGCCGACGGCCGCATCGTCGACGAGATGTACAACCCCACCGCGGACCAGGTCCTGGACCGCATGAAGCACTTCGACGCCCGGGGGCGCACGTCATGACCGTCCTCAAGACCTCGATGCGCAACTTCCTCGCGCACAAGGGACGCATGGCGCTCTCCGCGGTCGCCGTGGTCCTGTCGGTGGCCTTCGTGTGCGGCACGCTCGTCTTCTCGGACACGATGAGCACCACCTTCGACAAGCTCTTCGCGGCCACGTCGTCCGACGTCACCGTCAAGCCCAAGGACGCCGCGGACGAAGGCGACGAGGGACCGAAGACCGGCAAGCCCGAGACGCTGCCCGCATCCGCGATCGCCCAGGTCAAGAAGGCCGACGGCGTGAAGTCGGTCGAGGGCGCCATCACCAGCGACAGCGTCACGGTCGCCGACTCCGACAACAAGAACATGGGCCCGTCCAGCGGCGCCCCCACCCTCGCGGGCAACTGGACGAAGAACGACCTGCGTTCCATGGAGATCACCTCCGGGCACGCCCCGCGCGGACCCACCGAGGTGATGGTCGACGCCGACACCGTCGACAAGCACAACCTCAAGATGGGCGAGGAACTGCGCACCATCACCGCCGCCGGTGACTTCAAGGCGAAGATCGTCGGCATCGCCACCTTCAAGGTGACCAACCCCGGCGCGGCCGTCTTCTACTTCGACACCGAGACCGCCCAGCGCGAACTGCTCGGCGCCACCGGCCGGTTCACCCACCTCAGCGTCACCGCCGCGAACGGCTTCAGCGACCAGCAGGTCAAGGACAGCGTCACCAGGACGCTGGCCGGGGACGCCGCCGCGTACAAGGTCAAGACGCAGAAGGAGAGCGCGGACGAGAGCCGCAAGTCCGTCGGCAGCTTCCTGGACGTCATGAAGTACGCGATGCTCGGCTTCGCCGGGATCGCCTTCCTCGTCGGCATCTTCCTGATCATCAACACCTTCTCGATGCTGGTGGCCCAGCGCACCCGCGAGATCGGCCTGATGCGGGCCATCGGCTCCAGCCGCAAGCAGGTCAACCGCTCGGTCCTGGTCGAGGCGCTGCTCCTCGGCGTCATCGGCTCGATCCTCGGCGTCGGCGCGGGCATCGGCCTCGCGGTCGGCCTGATGAAGCTGATGTCCGGCGTGGGCATGGAGCTGTCCACGAAGGACCTCACCATCGCCTGGACGACCCCCGTGGTCGGCATGGCGCTCGGCATCATCGTCACCGTCCTCGCCGCGTACCTCCCGGCACGCCGGGCAGGCAAGGTCTCCCCGATGGCCGCGCTCCGCGAGGTGGGTACGCCCTCCGACGGCAAGTCCAGCGCCCTGCGCGCCCTGATCGGCCTGGTCCTCACCGGCGCCGGAGGCTTCGGTCTCTACACCGCGGGGCAGGCCGACAAGGCCAGCGAGGGCTCCCTGTTCCTCGGGGGCGGCGTCGTCCTCACCCTCATCGGCTTCGTGGTCATCGGCCCGGTCCTCGCCCGCTTCATGGTCCGCGTCATCAGCGCCGTGATCCTGCGGATGTTCGGCCCCGTCGGCCGCATGGCCGAGCGGAACGCCCTGCGCAACCCGCGCCGCACCGGTGCCACGGGCGCCGCCCTCATGATCGGCCTCGCCCTGGTGGCCTGCCTCTCCGTGGTCGGCTCCTCGATGGTCGCCTCGGCCACGGACGAGCTGGACAAGTCGGTGGGCGCGGACTTCATCATCCAGGCCGATTCGCAGAACATCACGGCCAAGGCCGAGAAGAAGCTGGCGAAGACTCCGTACATCTCGCACTTCACCCGCAACAAGGAGATCGACGCCGACCTCACCCTGCCCGACGGCAAGACCGCCAAGGGCGCGAGCCTCAGCGCCGCCGACCCGACGTACGCCAAGGACCTGCGCCGCGACACCGTCGCCGGTGAGCAGTCCGCCGCCTACGGCAAGAACGCGATGTCGGTGGGCGAGAACTTCGCCAAGAAGCACCACCTGAAGGTCGGCGACGAGCTGAAGGTCGCCTTCGACCACGGCCGCACCGCCGAGCTGAAGCTCGCCGCGATCACGTCCGAGGACGGGTCGTTCGACAAGGGCGCGATGTACGTGAACATCGCCACGGTCGAGCGCTATGTGCCCGCCGACCGGATGCCGCTGACCGGGATCGCCTTCGCCAAGGCGGTCGACGGCAAGCAGGACGAGGCGTACAAGGCGCTCAAGGACACCCTGGCGACCTACCCGCAGTACAAGGTCCAGGACCAGACCGACTTCAAGCAGAGCCTGAAGGACCAGGTCGGCCAGATGCTGAACATGGTCTACGGCCTCCTCGGCCTCGCGATCATCGTCGCCATCCTGGGCGTCGTGAACACCCTCGCCCTCTCGGTGGTCGAGCGGACCCGGGAGATCGGCCTCATGCGGGCCATCGGCCTCTCCCGCCGCCAGCTGCGCCGCATGATCCGCCTGGAGTCGGTGGTCATCGCCCTCTTCGGTGCCCTCCTCGGCCTCGGCCTGGGCATGGGCTGGGGCGCCACGGCCCAGAAGCTCCTCGCCCTGGAGGGCCTGAAGGTCCTGGAGATCCCCTGGCCGACGATCATCACGGTCTTCATCGGCTCGGCCTTCGTGGGTCTGTTCGCCGCGCTGGTCCCCGCGTTCCGGGCGGGCCGGATGAACGTGCTGAACGCGATCGCCACGGATTAGCCACCGCGACGGGGGAACGGGGGAACGGGGGAGGGCCGGGGTCAGGGGAATGTTCCCCTGACCCCGGCCCTTGGCGTTCAGACCGTGCGCCCGAGATGCAACACCATGACAGTGACGGTGCTCTGTGTGATCTCGTACAGGACGCGGTACCGGCCTACGTGCATGCGGCGGAGGTTGGTCGAACCGTACTCAGCTGATCCTGCGGGCCGTGGTTCCGAGGCGAGTAGGTCGGTCGCGGCGAACACTTGCCGCACACCATCCGGGTCGTCGCCCATGAACTTGGCCGCGATGTTGAGTGCGGGCTCTTCCCAGAGGACCTGGTAGCTCAAGGGCGGTCCAGGCCCAGGCGCGCACGGGCTTCGTCCTGGGGGACGGCGACGACGGTGCCCTCCGCCTGACGGGCGCGGTAGCGCTCCAGCGCGAGGTCGTCTTCGAGGTCCGCCAGCCGTTTCTCCAGCTCGACCAATTCGTTCGGGTTTATGAACACGGCAGCGGCCTGGCCATGGTCTGTGATCGTGATGCGCTCGCGAGCATGCGCGGTCCGGCGCACCAGGGTGCCGAACCGGGCCCGCGCCTCGGTGATGGACAGTGTCTCGCTCATGTAAGAAAGCGTACGGTTCTTGCGCCTTCTGTACAGTCCCTCGATCGGGCGACTGTCACACCGCCGACGTACCCTGGACACCCCCGGCCCGTGCGACTAGTCGGGCTGTTCGCGTTGTCCGCATCGTTCTCTGCCCCGGACTGGATGCCCCTCTCATGAGCCTGCACGGACTGCTGGACGTCGTCGTCGAGGACGCGGCCCTCACCGAAGCGGTGAAGGCCGCGGCCGACGGCAACCGGCATCACATCGACCTCGTCGGCCCCCCGGCCGCCCGCCCCTTCGCCGTGGCGGCCCTCGCGCGGGAGGCACGCCGCACGGTCCTCGCGGTGACGGCCACGGGCCGCGAGGCCGAGGACCTGGCCGCGGCGCTGCGGACGGTGCTGCCGCCGGAGGGGGTCGTGGAGTACCCGTCGTGGGAGACGCTGCCGCACGAGCGGCTCTCCCCGCGCTCGGACACCGTCGGCCGCCGCCTCGCCGTCCTGCGCCGCCTGGCGCACCCGCGCCTTGAGGACACGGCGGACCCGGAGACGGGCCCGGTGTCGGTGGTCGTGGCCCCGGTGCGCTCCGTGCTGCAGCCGCAGGTGAAGGGCCTCGGCGACCTGGAGCCGGTGTCGCTGCGCACGGGCGAGTCGGCCGACCTGAACGAGACCGTGGAGGCCCTGGCCGCGGCGGCGTACGCGCGCGTGGAGCTGGTGGAGAAGCGCGGCGAGTTCGCCGTACGAGGAGGCATCCTCGACGTCTTCCCGCCCACCGAGGAGCACCCCCTGCGGGTGGAGTTCTGGGGCGACGACGTCGAGGAGATCCGCTACTTCAAGGTCGCCGACCAGCGCTCCCTGGAGATCGCCGAGCACGGCCTGTGGGCGCCGCCGTGCCGCGAGCTGCTGCTCACCGAGGAGGTGAGGGGGAGGGCCGCGGCCCTGGCCGAGCGGCACCCGGAGCTCGGCGAGCTGCTCGGCAAGATCGCCGAGGGCATCGCGGTCGAGGGCATGGAGTCCCTGGCCCCGGTCCTGGTGGACGACATGGAGCTGCTGCTCGACGTGCTGCCGAAGGGGTCGATGGCGCTGGTCTGCGACCCGGAGCGGGTCCGGACCAGGGCCGCGGACCTGGTGGCGACGAGCCAGGAGTTCCTGCAGGCCAGCTGGGCGGCGACGGCCGGCGGCGGGGAGGCCCCGATCGACGTGGGCGCGGCCTCGCTGTGGGGCATCGCGGACGTCCGGGACCGGGCCCGTGAGCTGGGCATGATGTGGTGGTCGGTGAGTCCGTTCGCCGCCGACGAGACGCCGGACCCCTCCGACATCACGGACCTGGCGGACGCCGACACCCTCAAGCTCGGCATGCACGCCCCGGAGACCTACCGCGGGGACACCGCGAAGGCCCTCGCCGACACCAAGGGCTGGCTCGCCGACGGCTGGCGCACGGTGTACGTCACGGAGGGCCACGGCCCGGCCGCCCGCACCGCCGAGGTCCTGGGCGGCGAGGGCATCGCGGCCCGCCTGGACGCCGACCTGGCCGAGCTGACCCCGGCCGTGGTGCACGTGGCGTGCGGCTCCATCGACTACGGCTTCGTCGACCCGGCGCTGAAGCTCGCCGTCCTCACGGAGACCGACCTCACCGGCCAGAAGGCGGCGGGCAAGGACGGGCAGCGCATGCCCGCCCGGCGCCGCAAGACCATCGACCCGCTGACCCTCGAACCGGGCGACTACATCGTCCACGAGCAGCACGGCGTCGGCCGGTACATCGAGATGGTGCAGCGCACGGTCCAGGGCGCGACCCGGGAGTACCTGGTCGTGGAGTACGCCCCCGCCAAGCGCGGCCAGCCCGGCGACCGTCTCTACATCCCGACGGACCAGCTGGAGCAGATCACCAAGTACGTGGGCGGCGAGGCCCCGACCCTGCACCGGCTCGGCGGCGCCGACTGGACGAAGACCAAGGCGCGCGCGAAGAAGGCGGTCAAGGAGATCGCCGCCGACCTGATCAAGCTGTACTCGGCGCGGATGGCGGCGCCGGGCCACACCTTCGGCCCGGACACGCCCTGGCAGCGCGAGCTGGAGGACGCCTTCCCGTACGCGGAGACGCCCGACCAGCTCACCACCATCGCCGAGGTCAAGGAGGACATGGAGAAGTCGGTCCCCATGGACCGGCTCATCTGCGGCGACGTGGGCTACGGCAAGACGGAGATCGCGGTCCGCGCGGCCTTCAAGGCGGTCCAGGACGGCAAGCAGGTCGCCGTCCTCGTGCCCACCACGCTCCTGGTCCAGCAGCACTTCGGCACGTTCTCCGAGCGCTACTCCCAGTTCCCCGTGAACGTGCGGGCGCTCAGCCGCTTCCAGACGGACACCGAGTCCAAGGCGACCCTGGAGGGCCTCAAGGACGGCTCCGTCGACATCGTCATCGGCACCCACCGCCTGTTCTCCTCCGAGACCAAGTTCAAGGACCTGGGCCTGGTCATCGTCGACGAGGAGCAGCGGTTCGGCGTCGAGCACAAGGAGCAGCTGAAGAAGCTGCGCGCGAACGTCGACGTCCTCACGATGTCGGCGACGCCCATCCCCCGTACGCTCGAAATGGCCGTGACCGGCATCCGCGAGATGTCGACGATCACGACGCCGCCGGAGGAGCGCCACCCGGTGCTCACCTTCGTGGGGCCGTACGAGGAGAAGCAGATCGGCGCGGCCATCCGCCGTGAACTGCTGCGCGAGGGCCAGGTCTTCTACATCCACAACCGCGTCGAGTCCATCGACCGGGCGGCGGCCCGCCTCCGCGACATCGTGCCCGAGGCGCGCATCGCGACCGCCCACGGCCAGATGTCCGAACAGGCCCTGGAGCAGGTCGTCGTGGACTTCTGGGAGAAGAAGTTCGACGTGCTCGTCTCGACGACGATCGTCGAGTCCGGCATCGACATCTCCAACGCCAACACCCTCATCGTGGAGCGCGGCGACAACTTCGGCCTGAGCCAGCTGCACCAGCTGCGCGGCCGGGTCGGCCGTGGCCGCGAGCGCGGCTACGCCTACTTCCTGTACCCGCCGGAGAAGCCGCTGACCGAGACCGCGCACGAGCGGCTCGCGACGATCGCCCAGCACACGGAGATGGGCGCGGGCATGTACGTGGCGATGAAGGACCTGGAGATCCGCGGCGCCGGAAACCTCCTCGGCGGCGAGCAGTCCGGTCACATCGCGGGCGTCGGCTTCGACCTCTACGTCCGCATGGTCGGCGAGGCCGTCGCCGACTACCGCGCCTCCCTGGAGGGCGGGGTGGAGGAGGAGCCGCCGCTCGAGGTCAAGATCGAGCTGCCGGTCGACGCGCACGTCCCGCACGACTACGCCCCCGGCGAGCGCCTGCGCCTGCAGGCGTACCGCTCGATCGCCTCCGCCAACACGGAGGCCGACATCAAGGCGGTGCGCGAGGAACTCACCGACCGCTACGGCAAGTTGCCGGAGCCGGTGGAGAACCTGCTCCTGGTGGCGGGCCTGCGCATGCTGGCGCGGGCGTGCGGGGTCGGCGAGATCGTCCTGCAGGGCACCAACATCCGCTTCGCGCCGGTGGAGTTGCGCGAGTCCCAGGAGCTGCGGCTCAAGCGGCTCTACCCGGGCTCGGTCATCAAGGCGGCCACGCACCAGGTCCTGGTGCCGCGCCCGAAGACCGCGAAGGTCGGCGGCAAGCCGCTGGTCGGGCGCGAACTGCTCGGCTGGGTCGGGGAGTTCCTGACGTCCGTGCTCGGGTAGGGAGCGGCGGCCCGGCGGGGCCCGAGGCCCGGGAAGCCCGGCGGTGCCCAGGAGGGCGCCGCCGGGCTTCGGTCGGGCTTGAGGACTCAGAGGGTGCGCAGGTCCAGGGCGGCGGCCATGGCCCGGTAACCGGCGTCGTTCGGGTGCAGGGCGTCGCCGGAGTCGTAGACGGGCCGGATGCGGTCCGGGTCGGCCGGGTCGGCGAGGGCGCGGTCGAGGTCGACCACCTCGTCGTACGCGCCCGAGTCACGGATCCAGTCGTTGACCGCGTCGCGCTTGGCCTCGTTGGCCGGGGTGTCGTAGAAGGAGCCCTTGACGGGCGTCAGCGTGGCGCCGACCACCTTGACGCCGCGGGCGTGGGCCTGGCGGATCAGGGAGCGGTGTCCTTCGATGAGCTTCTTCACCGACACCTCGGGGGTGGGTCCGCCGGGGTAGGTGGGTCCGCTGCCGCCGATGTCGTTGATGCCTTCGAGGACGATGACGGTGCCGACGTTCGGCTCGCTCAGGACGTCCTTCTTGAAGCGGACGAGGCCCTTCTCGCCGGCCCAGGAGGTGTCGTTGGTGACCTGGTTGCCGGAGATGCCGTGGTTGAGGACGCTGCGCGGCTTCCCGGCGGCGGCGAAGCGCTCGGCCAGCTCGTCGGGGTAGCGGTTGTTCGTGTTCAGGCTGGAGCCGGTGCCGTCGGTGATGGAGTCGCCGAAGGTCACCACGGAGTCCCGGCGCGCGGTGGCCCGGCCGCTGACCTCGACGCCGGAGAGGTAGTACCAGGAGTCGCTGGTCTCCGTGAACGCGGCGCCGTCGCGGTCGGCCGTGTGGTCGCCCTTGGCGCGGTAGCTCGTGGCGGAGGAGGTCATGTGGAAGGTGGTGGGCCCGGTCGGCTCCGCCAGGTACAGCGTGACGGTCAGCGATTCGAGGGCCCGCACCGGGAACGGCACGCTGTCGCTGTACGCGGTGCCGCCCGCCGGGATCGTCAGTGACGCCTGCTTGCCGAAGGCCAGCTTCCGCACCGAACCGCCCTCGACCGCCGCCCCCTCGGCGGTGCGGGCGATCGTCGCGCCGGTGATCCGCAGCGGCGTTTTTCCGTACCGGTTGGACAGCTCGATGCGGGCCTTCGTGCCGCCCTTGCTGACGCGGACGACCTGCCGGACGCTGTGCTGCGCGAAGCCCTGCTTGGACCAGTTCGGCGTGAAGACCTCGGTCGGCGCCTGCGGCGAGGCGGCCCAACCGCCCTGCCAGGCGCCGCTCTTGGGCGTGCCGTGTCTGCTCTTGTGCGCGGCGTTCTCGTACGCGGTGGAGTCGTGCCCGGCCGCCGCGGCGCCGGAGGGGCCGGTCAGCCCCTGCGCGCCGACGACGGGCAGTGCGGCCAGTGTGGCCGTGGCGAGCAGCGCGGCGCCCGTGCGGCGTGCCGAACGCTGGGATGTCTTGTGCGCCTTCATGTGTCCCGCCCCCAGTTTGAGTGGTCCCGTCCGGTGTCTTCCGGCGAGGTCACTGCACTCAAGCGGAGTGGGGCTCCGGCTATTCCCGGGGCGGGGCGTGCGGTACGTCAGGGGGTGCAGGCCGCCGCGATGGAGAGGCTGTTCTCGTAGAGGTGGTGCCGTGTGATCCGCCCGTCCTCGACGGTCAGCCGCAGCGCGAACGGGCCCCCGAAGGACTTCCCCGTGGCGCGCACGGTCCCGGACAGGTGCCCCATGATGACGGCCTCCTGTCCGGTCACGAGGTACGTGTCCACGCTGGCGCGGGCGTCCTCCGCGACGGTGTACCGCGCCAAGTCCTCGGCCTGCGTGGAGCACTCGGCGCCGGTGCTCCGCGGGCGTATCCACGGGACCGCCGCGTTCTCGGCGAGCAGCCAGTCGACGTCGTCGGCGAACAGCTCCGCGAGGCGGGCGGTGTCGCGTGCGGCGGTCGCGGCGAGGAAGGCGTCGGCGGTCGCCCGGGTGGCGTCCTCGACGGCGGTGGACGCTGCGGTCTCCGTGGACACTGTGGACTCCGTGGACATGGTCGACTCCCTCGTTGCGTACGGCCGGACCTGCTGGTGTGCGGGGCCTGTTGACGTTCCTGAGGATGCCGGGGGAGCGGTGGGGGCGTCGATTACTTTCCGGGTAATGGCGGGGTGCGCCGCGGGGCATGGCTCCGGCGTCACGGTGGTGACGGCCTCTGCCACGGCGGTGATGGCCTCTGCCACGGCGGTGATGGCTTCACCGCCCTGCCGGGAATGTGCGAGTTGGGTACTGAAGGGCGGTATGGTCTGGACCACTTGGCCGCTACCGTGGGGCCACTTCAGGGGAGGACATGACTGTGAGGCTCGGGGACACCGTGACGTTCGGCGGCCCGGCGGGGAACCGGCGCGGACGGCGACGGGCGGGCGCGGGCGCCGCGGTCGCCCTGCTCGTGCTCGGCGGCGCGCTCTCCGCCTGCAAGAGCGACGACGACAAGGCGGGGGACACGGGCGGAGCGCCCGGCTCCGGCACCCGGGGCGGCCCCGCGCTCGCCGCCGTGGACTCGCTCACCGTCAAGGGCCGTGCCCCGAAGACCGGTTACGACCGCGCGCGGTTCGGCAGCCCCTGGGCCGACACCGACTCCAACGGCTGCGGGACCCGCGACGACATACTCAAGCGGGACCTGGACGCCGTGAAGTTCCGCGGCGGCGACTGCACGGTGGTGTCCGGCAGCCTCGCCCCGGACCCGTACACGGGCAAGGACGTGACGTTCACGCGCGGCCGCAGCCGCGTCGACATCGACCACGTCGTCGCCCTCTCCGACGCCTGGCAGAAGGGCGCGAACCGCTGGCAGGCGAGCAAGCGCATCGCCCTGGCCAACGACCCCCTGAACCTCCTCGCCGTCGACGCGGGCCCCAACCGCGGCAAGGGCGACGGCGATACGGCGACGTGGCTGCCCGCGAACAAGTCCTACCGCTGCGCGTACGTGGCGCGGCAGGTCGCCGTGAAGAAGAAGTACGGCCTGTGGGTGACCGCGGCCGAGCGCGACGCCATGCGGAAGGTGCTCGCGAGCTGCCCGCAGGAGAAGCTCCCGGGCGGCGGGAACCCGACGGCGGCACCGGAGCGGTTCCGGGCCCGGTGAGGCCCGGCCCGGCCCGCCGTGGTCTGTGGCCCCGACCGCCGCGACCTGCGGCTTCGCCCGCGTGGCTGCACGCCCGGCGGACCCGCGCGCGGCCACGCGCTAATTCGGTTTCCGGGCCGCGCCCCGGCCGTTAGCGTGCGGGCATGGACCTGAAGATCACCTCGCTCGCCGAGCGGCCCGAACTCGCCGACGCGATGTGGGCGATGGACGACACCTGGGCCGAGTTCGTGCAGTACGACCCCGTCGCCTGGTCGCTGATGACGCGGATCCCGGTGGAGTGGCCGGAGCACGTCCTGGTCGCCACCGACGCCGGGGGCGAGGTCGTGGCGCGGGCGTTCAGCGTGCCGTTCGCGCTGGGGGCCGACGGGCGCGGGGAGCTGCCCGGCGGCGGCTGGGACGCGGTCATGCTGTGGGCGTTCTCCGACCTCAAGCGGGGCCGGGAGCCGGACACCGTCAGCGCCATCGAGATCACCGTCGCCCCGGACGCACAGGGGCACGGCGTCTCGGGGCAGGTGCTCGCGGCCCTGCGGGAGAACGCGCGCGGGCGCGGCTTCACCGAGGTCGTCGCGCCGGTGCGGCCCAACGCCAAGCACCTGGAGCCCGCGACGCCGATCGAGGAGTACGCGCGGCGCACGCGGGCGGACGGCCTGCCGCACGACCCGTGGCTGCGCGTCCACGTCCGCGCGGGCGGCGTCATCGAGAAGGTCGCCCCGGCGTCGATGACGGTGTCGGGCACGCTGGAGCGGTGGCGGGCGTGGACGGGCCTGCCGCTCGACGAGGAGGGGCTCGTCGAGGTGCCGGGGGCCCTGGTGCCGGTGCACTGCGAGCCCGGGCGCGGGTACGCGGTGTACGTGGAGCCGAACGTGTGGGTGCGGCACGCCCTGTGAGGCGCGGCGCACCGCCCATCGGTTCACCCCGTCGAGGTCACTTCATCTTGTCCAGGTCGAGGACGTCGCCGCTCGGGGCCGTCGTGTCCACCGGCTTGTCGTAGTCGCCGAACGTCAGCGACTCGGACCGCTTCGCGGTGTTGTTGACGATCTTCAGCAGATACGGCTTGCCCTCGGTGGCGACGTAGATCGTGTACTTGTCCTTGCCCTCGGTCTCGTGCAGGGCGAGGGCCGGGGTGCCGTCGACGGACGTCTGCGCGCCGCGCCGCGCGGCCGAGTCGACGTCCTTGAACTCGGCCAGGATGAGGTCGAGGTCGCAGAACGTGGCCATGCCCTTGGCGTCGGACGAGGTCGCGCCGGACTTCGACCAGCGGTCGGCCATCAGCTGGACGGCCGCGGCGGTCTCGTCCTCCGGCTGGTCCTTGGTCTCCGAGCGGATGAACTCCGCGTCGGGCCGCATGTACACGGTGCTGCGGTTCACGATCAGGTCGACCGAGCCCTGGTCCTTCATGCTCATCGAACCGGCGCACTCGCCGCGGGTGTTGAGCGCGATGTCCATGTCGATGGCGCCGCCCTCGTCGTCGGGCGCGCTGCCCTTGAGGGTGAGCGACTTCGCGCCGGTCGTCGCCGCCACGGACTTGTCGACGATGTCAGGACCCGAAAGACCGGGGAAGGGGCCCTTCGGCCCGCCGCCGGACTTCTGCCCGGCGTCCCCGCCGTCCTTGCCGCCCCCGCCGCCCTTGCCGTCCTTGTCCGACGACGAGTCGGCGGACTCCTTCACGGCGTCCCAGGGGGAGGAGCCGTCCTTGTCGCTGCCGCAGGCCGTCAGGGTGACGGCCGCCGTCGCGGTGAGACAGAGCGCGGCGAGAGTGGCGCGACGGGCGCGCGAACGGTGCTGCATGAGAGATCCCCCCCAGGGATTCGTTCGGAGTACCTATGAGAGCAGTTGACTGTGAACCGAGTCAACACGGTTCACGGCGAAGGAAGCGTTAATGCATGTGAAAGGGGTTCGTCCCGCTCTGCTGGGTAAGCTCGGTTCGCGCGCCGTCGGGGAAGGCGGCGTACGGGGAACGAGCGGGACCGGACGACGAGGGGTGGGCCAGTGACGACCAGCGGGCCGACGCGGCAGGGGAACGGGGTGCCGCGCGCGCGGGGCGCGGCCGAGGGAGAGGCCACCGAAGTCACCGCCGCCGGCATCGCCCGTCTCGCAGGCGTCGGCCGCGCCGCCGTCAGCAACTGGCGCCGCCGCCACGCCGACTTCCCCAAACCCGTGGGCGGCACCGACACCAGCCCGTCCTTCGCGCTCGGCGAGGTCGAGGACTGGCTGCGCGGCCAGGGCAAGCTCTCCGAAGTACCGCTGCGCGAACGCGTCTGGCAGCAGCTCGCCGGACACCCGGCGGGCCCCGTCCCCGCCCTGCTGCACGCGGGCTGCGCCCTGCTCCTCGTGCACGACCGCCACCCCGACTGGCTCACGGCGAGCGCCGTCTCCGACGAGCGGATGGCCCGGCTGCTCCCCGACCTCATCGAGGGCGTGCTTACCCCGCGCTTCGGCCCGCCGTCCGCCACCCGCGCCGTGCCCGCCCCCGCGCCCCCCGAACTCCTGCTGTCCGCCCCCCTGCTGCGCTCCGTCGCCGAACTCGCCGCCGAACTCGGCGCCCCCACCGCGTACGAGTTCCTGCTCGGCCGCCACCTGGACGCCAACCCCCGCCAGTACACCCTCACCCCGCAGGGCCCCGCCGACCTGATGGCCGCCCTCGCGGGCCCCGGCCGCGCCGGGCGGACCGTACTCGATCCGGCCTGCGGCACCGGCGCCCTGCTGCGCGCCGCCGCCACCGCCACCACCCCCGGACCCGGCCGGGACGGCGCCGACTGCCGCCTGTACGGCCAGGACAGCGCCCCCGACCTCGCCGCCCTCACGGCCCTGCGGCTCGCCCTCGGCTCCGCCGCGACCGTGCGCACCGCCGCCGCCGACACCCTGCGCGCCGACGCGTTCGCCGACCGCGTGGCCGACGTCGTGCTGTGCCACCCGCCGTTCAACGACCGCAACTGGGGCCACGACGAGCTGGCCTACGACCCGCGCTGGGAGTACGGCTTCCCGGCCCGCACCGAGTCCGAACTCGCCTGGGTGCAGCACGCGTTGGCACGCCTTCGCGACGGCGGCAGCGCCGTGGTCCTGATGCCGCCCGCCGCCGCGTCCCGCCGCTCGGGCCGCCGCGTCCGCGCCGACCTGCTGCGCCGCGGCGCGCTGCGCGCCGTGATCGCGCTGCCCGCCGGTGCCGCGCCCCCGTACCACCTGCCGCTGCACGTCTGGGTCCTCCGCAGGCCCGGCCCGGACGCGCCGAGCGCCCCCGAGGTGCTGCTCGTCGAGGCCGGGGGCGGCGCCGCCGCGGCCGACGGCAAGCACACCGACGGGCGGGACCGGCAGGCCTGGACGCCGGTGCGGGACGCCGTGCTCGGCGCGTACCGCCGCTTCGAGCGGGACGGCGCGCTCGCGGAGGAGCCGGGCTTCGCGCTGTCCGTGCCGGTGCTCGAACTCCTCGACGACGAGGTCGACCTGGCGCCCGCCCGCCGCCTGCCGCCCCGGGCCGCGGAGGGCGGCGCCGAAGAGCTGCGCGACGTACGCGCGCGGCTCGACGACACCTTGCGCCTGACCGTCGGCCTCACCCCGCCGGAGGCCGCCCCCGGGCAGCCGGACACGGCCCGCTGGCCGCTCACCACCATCGGCGAACTCGCCCGCGCGGGCGCCCTGTCGATCCACCCCGGCCAGTCGGCGACCGCCGGGACCCTCGCCGACGTCCCCGTCCTCACCGAACACGACGTCCTCGCCGGAACCGTGCCCTCCGCCCTCGCGTCGTCCGCCTCCGCGCCCTCCGCGACCGCGCCCTCCGCCCCCCTCCAGGACGCCCCAGCCCAGGCGCCCGACACCCCCGTCCTCACCGCGCCCGGCGACGTCGTCGTGCCCGTGCTCGGCGGCACCGCCGCCGCCCGCGTCATCGACGAGACCACCGCGGGCGCCGTGCCCGGCCGCGGCCTGGTGCTGCTGCGCCCCGACCAGGACGCCCTCGACCCCTGGTTCCTCGCCGGATTCCTGCGCGGAACCGCCAACAACCGCCAGGCCAGCAGCTACGCCTCCACCTCCGCCCGGCTCGACGTGCGCCGACTGCAACTGCCCCGCCTCCCGCCCGCCCAACAGCGCGGCTACGGCGAGCGGTTCCGGGCGCTCGCCGCCTTCGAGGACGCGCTGCGCCTCGCGGGCCGTCTGGGGGAGCGGCTGGTGCGCGGGATGCACGACGGACTGACCGACGGCAGTGTGTCGCCGTAGCACCGAAGGAGCCGCCGTGCCGAGGGAACAGAGCCGAAGGAAGGGTGTCGCCGCAGCGACATGACCAGTACGGCAACGGTTCGGTACAACCCGGGACCGGTTGTCCGAGTCGGCCTATACGCTCGATTCAGCATTCGTTCGTTCGTCGGCCGTACGCCACCGGGGCGCGCAAAGCGCCGCCCCGGCGGACGCGTACGGCCGCGTCAGGTATCAGGAGCAGCCATGCACGGCCACGGCTACGGGCCGCAGCACCCCCCGGCCCCCTCCGGCGGACCGACGGTGACGCTGCGCGTCATGTTCGTGGTGCTCGCCGTCGTGACCTGCGGCTTCCTCGCGGCGGCGCCGATCCTGCGGCTCGCGCTCGTGACGCGCAGGACGCGGGACTGGGCGGCGTTCGGGGCCGTCGTCACGCTCGACGTCGCGGCCGTCGTCCTCGTCGCCAAGGACCCGGGCGAGGAGATCACCACCTGGCGCGGCGAGCTGGGCGTGGGCCTGCTCCTCGGCACACTCGTGGCCGCCGTGACGTACTACCTGATCCTGGAGATCCGCCACTTCCAGCAGGCCGACGCACAGGCCCGCCTGCTCTACCACCAGACGCAGGCCATGGGCTACGCCACCGGCCCCCAGCAGGCGTACGGCTACCCGCAGCAGACCGGCCCCGCCCCGCACCCCGCCCCCGGCCCCCCGCCGTCCGCGGCCACCCCGACGCCCCCGACGCCCCCGCCGCCCACGCGCCCCGCCCCCGCCCGCATCCACCAGGTCCGCGCCGAGCTGGACGAGCTCAGTGACTATCTGCGCAAGCAGGAAGGCGGCAACTGACCGTGGCAGGCGGGACGGACCACCGTCTGATCGCGGGGCGCTACGAACTCTCCACGCTCATCGGCCAGGGCGGCATGGGCCAGGTGTGGACGGCGTACGACCAGCGCCTCGACCGCCGGGTCGCGGTCAAGCTGCTGCGCCCCGACAAGGTCGCTGGCGCCGAGGCCGACGAGCTGCGCCGCCGCTTCCTGCGCGAGTGCCGCGTCACCGCCCAGGTCGACCACCCCGGCCTGGTCACCGTGCACGACGCGGGCACCGAGGACGAGGACCTGTACCTGGTCATGCAGTACGTCGACGGCGCGGACCTCGGCGACCACCTCGCCGAGCACACGCCCTACCCCTGGCAGTGGGCCGTCGCCGTCGCCGCCCAACTGTGCGCCGTGCTCTCCGCGGTGCACGCCGTGCCGATCGTGCACCGCGACCTGAAGCCGCGGAACGTGATGGTCCGCCAGGACGGCACCCTCACCATCCTCGACCTCGGCATCGCCGCCGTCCTCGACACCGACACCACCCGCCTCACCCACACCGGCTCCCCGATCGGCAGCCCCTCGTACATGGCGCCGGAGCAGGCCATGGGCGGCGCCGTCGGCCCCTACACCGACCTGTACGCCCTTGGTGTGCTCCTGCACGAACTCCTCAGCGGCGACGTGCCGTTCTCCGGCTCCACCGCCCTCGGCGTGCTCCACCGCCATCTGTACGAGCCGCCCCTGCCGGTGCGCAGACTGCGCCCCGAGGTCCCCGAAGCCCTCGAAGCCCTCGTCCTGCGGATGCTCGCCAAGGACCCGCAGCACCGCCCCGCCAGCGCCCAGGACGTCTACGAGGAACTGGCGCCGCTCCTCCCGGGCCGCTCCGTGCCGACCGGCCGCCCCCTCGACCCGACCCGCCCGTTCCTGCGCCCGCACGCCCCCTGGCCCGACCGCGCCACGACCCCGGCACCGGCCCCGCAGGCCCAGCAGCCCCGCCCGGCCCACGGCCAGGACGTCGCCGCCGCCGTCGACGAGGTCAAGCGCCTCCTCGGCGAGGGCCGCATCACCCAGGCCGTGGACACCCTCGGCGCGATCCTGCCGGCCGCCGCCGCCCAGCACGGCGAGCACTCACCCGTCGTCCGCACCCTGCGCAAGCAGTACGCGGCCACGCTCATGGACGACGGCCAGTACCGCCGCGCCCTGCCCGAGCTGCGCCGCCTCGCCGACCAGCGCGCCGCCGAGTCGGGACACGCCGACCCGCAGTCCCTCCAGTTCCGCTACGAGGCCGCCCAGTGCCTGGAACAGCTCGGCGAACCGGCGGCGGCCCTCGCCGAGTACCGCACGCTGCTCCCCTACTACGAGAACCAGTACGCCACCGACGACATCCGTCAGTCCCTGGAGATCCGCCGCCGCATCGGCCAGCTCCTGCTCGCCCTCGGCGACCGCTCCGCCGCGCACGACACGCTGGGCCGCCTCGTGCTCGACGCCGAGCGGGTGCACGGCATCGGCCACCCGTTCCCGGCGGAGATCCGGCGGACCCTGCAGTGGCTGGGGCAGGTGCGCGGGTAGCCGCGCGGGTGGCGGGGGGTGCCCCAACTCGCGGCTGATCGTTGGTTTCGGGGAATCCCCTGAACGAAGTTCGTGGGGAAGGGTGGCCGAGCCGACCACCACTGCCTACCATCGATCACCGCAAGACTTTGTGCAGCGAAGCACAATCTCTCCACCGGGAGGCCCACTTGCACCGCCGCAGCAGCCGCCGTCGCTCCGCGCTCGTCCTCACCGCCGCCGCCCTCGTCGCGGCTCCGCTCCTGACCGCCTGCGGCAACGACGCGCACCCCGGTGCCGCCGCCGTCGTCGGCGACCAGCGCATCACGGTCGCGCAACTGGAGAACAGGGTGAACGAGGTGCGCTCCGCGCAGCGGGCCGCCCTCCCGGACGACCGGCAGTACGAGCAGGTCATCGCCAAGACCGGCGGTCTGACCCGCAGCACGCTGCACACCATGGTCCTCGACAAGGTCCTGCACCGGGCCGCGCGGGACGCCGGAGTGAGCGTCACGCGCAAGGAGATCCAGACCATGCGCGGCCAGCTGGAGAAGCAGGCGGGCGGCAAGAAGGCCCTCGAGGCGGGCTGGCTCCAGCAGTACAGCGTCGCGCCCGAACACCTCGACGACAGCATCCGCACGGAGATCGAGGCGCAGAAGCTCGCCCGCGAACTCGGCGCCGACATGAACGCCCAGGACGGCCAGAACACCTTCTGGGCCACGCTGTCCAAGACCTCCAAGAAGCTCGACGTCGACCTCAACCCGAGGTACGGCACCTGGGACGTCAAGACCAGCAAGCGCGCCGACCTGCGCACGCCGTGGGTGCGCGAGGTGTCGGGCGGCGGCTCGGCGCGGACCGAGGTCTAGCGGCCGGGCCGGGCCCGGCCGGGGCGGTGACCAGGGGCCCCAACGCTCCTGTCGCCGATGGCGGCATTGTCAGTGGCGTGGGTTACGTTCGAGGCGTGAACGAGATCGAGACCGGCCGAGTCGTGCTGCTCACCACCAGCCACCGCGTCGCCCCCGGCCTGCTGTCCTGGACGGCCTGGCGGCTGCTGCACGACGCCGACGAGGTTTTGTGCGCCGACGCCGCCCACCCGCAACTGCCGTATCTCCGCGAGGCGGGCGTCGAGGTCAAGCAGGCCTCGCCGACCGCCGAGGAGCTGGTGCGCGCGTGCTCCGGCGGCCGCACGGTCCTGGTGATCGCCACGGCCGAGGGCGACCGCCCCCTCACCGACGGCCTGGCGCGGCTCGCGGGCTCGGGCCGGGTCGCGATGCCGGACCTGGAGCTGCTCCCCGGTTCGTACGACCTGCCGGGCGCCCGCCTCCTCGACCTCGTCCAGGTCATGGACCGCATCCGCGCCGAATGCCCCTGGTCGTCCCGCCAGACCCACCGGAGCCTCGCGAAGTACGGCATCGAGGAGGCGTACGAACTGGTCGAGGCCATCGAGGACGGCGACGCGGACGAACTCCGCGAGGAACTGGGCGACGTCCTGCTCCAGGTCGTCTTCCACGCGCGCATCGCCGAGGAGGCGGCCGACGACGAGGAGCGCTTCTCCGTCGACGACGTGGCCGCCGGCATCGTCGAGAAGCTCATCCACCGCCACCCGCACGTCTTCGGCGAGGACACGGCGGCCACGCCGGAAGAGGTCAAGGCGCACTGGCTGCGCACCAAGGCGGTGGAGAAGCAGCGCGACTCCGTCACCGACGGCATCCCCCTCGGCCAGCCCGGCCTGGCCCTTGCCGCGAAGCTGTCCTCCCGAGCCCGCACGGCAGGCCTGGAGGTCCCGCTCCCGACGGGGGAGGGCATCGGCTACGAACTGCTCGCGATGGCCGTCCGCGCGGAGGCCGAGGGCACGGACCCGGAGGCGGCACTGCGGGCGGCGGCCCGCGCCTACCGCGACGCCGTACGCGACGCCGAGGCGCCCGGCGCTTAGTACGGTTGCTTCCTGGGAGCGTTCGGGGCTCACTCGGCGTCGCTGAACTCGACGCGACCGAACGGGAGTTGCGGCCCGAGGAGGCGATGGTGTGGCGTTGGTGCAGTGCCCGAAGTGCGATTCCCTGCTGAAGGCGAGAAGCGACCAGTTCTGCTCCGTGTGCGGGTACGACACCAGCGTGCCGGTGTGTACCCCGCTGCCGGTCGGGCCGCCCCCGGACCGGCCGCCGCCCGTCGTGCCGCCGGTGATCCAGGTGGCCCTGACGCGGAACAGCGTCACCGGCGGCTCGGCGGGCTCGGTGATCCAGGCAGGCACCATCGCGGGCGACGTCACCGTCCACACCACCGTCGCCCGCGGACCGGCCGCGGCCGACGACTGGCCCCGCGCCGGCCAACTGCGGCGCCTCTGGTTCGGCGTGCGGCCCACGAGCCGCTTCGGGGACGAGGAGAGCCTGACGCCGTACGTGCGGCGGGACTGCGACGCACAGCTCCGCGCCCTCGTCACGCGGGGCCTGCGGGAGGGCGGCCTGGTCGTCGTCACGGGCGGCCCGCTGTCCGGCAAGACGATGACGGCGGCCTGGGCGGCGCTGAACACGGGCACCGACTCCGAGCCGCGTGTGCACGCCCCGCACCCCGGCGCGGACCTGCGGGACATCACGTCCGGGCGGCACGGCGACACCGACCACCACATCCTCTGGCTCGACGAGTTGGAGGGCCACCTGGGCCCCCACGGCCTCACCACGGCACTGCTCTCCCGGCTCACCCACGAACGCGTGCTCGTCCTCGCCACCATGACCGACACGGCGTACGACGAGCACCGCTTCGGCGGCGGCCCCGCGGCCCGCGTCCTGAGCGGCGCCCACACCGTCGAGCTGAGCCGCCGCTGGAGCGACGCGGAACTGACACGGCTCGCACAGGCCGACGACCCGCGCCTCACCGACGCCGCGAAGTGGCGCGGCGGCCGGGGGGTCACCGAATACCTCGCCCTGGGTCCGGAGCTGTGGGACGAGTGGCGCAGGGCGCGGCGGCCGCAGGCGCATCCGCGCGGGCATCTGCTGGTGCGGGCTGCCGTGGATCTGGCCCGGTGCGGGCTGCGGCAGGACGTCCCGATGGCGCTGCTGCGGGCGGTGCACACGCTGTACCCGGAGTACGAGGCCGACCACCCGTACACCACGTCCGTCGTGGAGACCGAGTCGCTGGAGGACGCCCTGGCCTGGGCCACCCGGCCCCGGTACGAGGCGACGGGCCTGCTCGTCCCCGGGGCGGCGGAGGGCACGTACCGGGCGTACGGCTCCCTCGTCGCGGACGCCGTCCGCTCGGGCGCGCTCGGGGCGGTGCTGGACGAGGTGTGGGCCCAGGCGTGCACGATGGCGGCCGGGCAGGGCCTCGATGTCGCGCCGTTGGCCGAGGCGTGCCGCGCCGCCCTGGCGCCCCGCGCGGCCGAGGGCGACATCGCCGCGTACGTCGTCCTCGGCATCGCCACCGAGTACTCGGGCGACGTGTCGGAGGCGGAAGGCTGGTACCGCAAGGCCGCCGACCGGGGGCACACCGGAGCCTGCAACCAGCTGGGCCACATCCTCGCGGGCCGGGGCGCCGCCGTCGAGGCGATCCACTACCTGGAACAGGCCGCGGCGGACGGCCGCCAGGACGCGTACATCACGCTCGGCAAGCTGCACCGCGACCGCGCCCGGCACTGGCTCACCGAGGGGGCCGAGGCCGGTGACCCGCAGGCGGCGTTCCATCTGGCCGAGCTGATACTGCGGCCGGGCCGGGTGGAGCGGTCCGTCCGCTGGTACCGCGCGGCGGCCGAGGCAGGGGACCGCGACGCGGCCTTCGCCCTGAACGTCCTGCGGGTCGGGATCACGCTGCCCCCCGAGGCCGTGCAGCCCTCCGGGACCGGGCAGCCTTCCGGGACCGAGCAGCCCTCCGGGACCGAGGACCCGGCCGAGACCGACGAGCCCGCGGAGCCCACGGCCCAAGCCCGGCCCGTGCCCGAGAGGCCACGCAGGAAGGTCCCGCCGCCCCTCCGGCGGTTCGGCCTTCCCGCCCCTCCCGCCCCTCCCGCCCCTCCCGCCCCTCCGCCCGGACGCCGCCCCACCCCGCCCGCCTCCCCCTGACCCGCCCCCGCCCCCCGTATACGGTCGACCCATGCACGACAAGGCCCCGTCCGCCTGCCCCCACGGCACCCCGGCCCCGCCGGGGACCCCCGCCCCGGACCTCTTCACCTGGGAGTTCGCGAGCAACCCCTACCCCGCGTACGCCTGGCTCCGCGAGCACGCCCCCGTGCACCGGACGGAACTCCCCAGCGGAGTGGAGGCCTGGCTGGTCACCCGCTACGCGGACGCCCGGCAGGCGCTCGCCGACCAGCGCCTCAGCAAGAACCCGGCGCACCACGACGAGCCCGCGCACGCGAAGGGCAAGACGGGCATCCCGGGCGAGCGCAAGGCCGAGCTGATGACGCATCTGCTCAACATCGACCCGCCGGACCACACCCGCCTGCGCCGCCTGGTGTCGAAGGCGTTCACCCCGCGCCGGGTGGCCGAGTTCGCGCCCCGCGTGCAGGAGCTGACGGACCAGCTCATCGATCGGTTCGCCCAGGAAGGCACCGCCGACCTCATCCACGAGTTCGCCTTCCCGCTCCCCATCTATGCCATTTGCGACCTGCTCGGCGTGCCCCGCGAGGACCAGGACGACTTCCGGGACTGGGCGGGCATGATGATCCGGCACGGGGGAGGGCCCCGGGGCGGGGTCGCGCGGTCGGTGAAGAAGATGCGCGGCTATCTCGCGGACCTCATCCACCGCAAGCGGGCCGAGCCGGGCGACGACCTGATCTCCGGCCTCATCCGCGCCTCCGACCACGGCGAGCACCTCACCGAGAACGAGGCCGCCGCGATGGCGTTCATCCTTCTCTTCGCCGGGTTCGAGACGACCGTCAACCTCATCGGGAACGGCACGTACGCGCTGCTGACCCACCCCGAGCAGCGCGAGCGGCTGCAACGGTCCCTCGCCGCGGGGGAGACCGCGCTCCTGGAGACCGGCGTCGAGGAGCTGCTCCGCTTCGACGGGCCCGTGGAACTGGCCACCTGGCGCTTCGCCACCGAGCCGCTGCGGATCGGCGGCCAGGACATCGCCGCGGGCGACCCCGTCCTCGTCGTCCTCGCCGCCGCCGACCGCGACCCGGCCCGCTTCCCCGACCCCGACCTCCTCGACCTGTCCCGGGCCGACAACCAGCACCTCGGATACGGCCACGGCATCCACTACTGCCTCGGCGCCCCGCTGGCCCGCCTGGAGGGCCAGACGGCGCTCGCGACGCTGCTCCGCAGGCTGCCCGACCTGCAACTCGCCGTCGATCCCGAGGAGTTGAGGTGGCGCGGCGGGCTCATCATGCGTGGCCTGCGGACCTTGCCGGTGACGTTCACGCCGCCCGGCCGCTGACGGGGGAGCGGCGCGTGCCTGACGTACCGTCAAGACTGTGACTTTCACGTGATCTGCGCTGCATCGACTTGTGACTGACGTTCGACTGCGGCTACGTTCACGACGGCTCGGCACCCCTCGGCACCACGTGTCGCAGCTGTTCTTGTCGTCGCTCGAAAGGCACGTGCATGCTCTCCGGCCAAGGCCGTCACCGCCGTCCCCGCCAGGCCCCGGCGATCGTCGTCGCGGCGGGCGTCACCGGATCCGCCATCGCCATCCCGCTGCTCGGCGCCACGGGCGCGCACGCCGCCGACGCCACGACGTGGGACAAGGTCGCGGAGTGCGAGAGCGGCGGCGCGTGGAGCGCCAAGGGCGACGGGTACTACGGCGGTCTGCAGCTGACGCAGGAGACCTGGGAGAGCTACGGCGGCCTCGCCTACGCGCCGAGCGCCGACCAGGCGAGCCGCTCCCAGCAGATCGCCGTCGCCGACAAGATCCTGGCCGACCAGGGCCCCGCCGCGTGGCCGAACTGCGGCCCGGCCGCGGGCCTCAGCAAGGGCGGCGAGGCCGCCGACGTCGACCCGGGCCTCCCGGTCACGCCGTCCGAGCCCTCGGAGCCGTCCGACGGCTCCAAGGACTCGCGGGACTCCAAGGACTCCAAGGACGACGGGAAGAGCGGCGAGAAGGGCGGCAAGGACGCCGAGGACTCCGCCGACGCGAGCGACGAGGGCGCCACGGGCAAGGAAACCGGCAAACACCGCAAGCCCGACAATAGCGACTCGGCCGACGAGCGTGACGAACGCGACAAGGGCGGGCAGAAGGGCGAGAAGGGTGCGGGCGAGGACGGCAAGTCCGGCGACCGCGACACCACTTCGCCCGACGCCGGGTCCGAGGCGGGCCGCGAGCCGTCCGGCGCCGACGACTCCGCGGACGGCTCCGAGGACTCCTCGTCCGAGTCTCCGTCCGGCCGCCACCGCGGCTCCAGCGCCGACGAGGCCGACGGGGCACAGCAGGGTGGCGCGGGCTCCGCGGGCCGCCACGCGTCGCGTGGTGAAGGGCGCGACTCGCGTGACGCCGCCGACCCCGCGGACACCTACACGGTCCGCTCCGGCGACAACCTCTCGCAGATCGCCGACCGGCACGACCTTGACGGCGGCTGGTCCACTCTCTACGCCGAGAACAAGCGGACCGTTGGCGGTGACCCGGATCTCATCCTCCCCGGTCAGCGACTTGACCTGAGGGAGCGCCAGGCCGCCGAAGCGGACCGGAAGTAGGCATACCGGGGCGGAAGTTGGCCGGCGGTTCGGGGTGAATGTCCGGTTTAAAGACGGTGAGAGGCAAGTGAGAGATGGGTCTCAGAAGCCCTGATCGTCTTTGAAATTCCGGTGATTGCCTGTCTACGGTCGTGACCGCTCGCCACAGCGGGCCCCGCCGGTCGGTACGCCGAATCCTGCCAACGGCCGGACGGGAACAGTCGTCGCTTCGAGCGCCGAAGGCAGGAGCGGGGGACCCAAGGTAAGCGCCGGGCCCACGCGTTGAGCGGCCAGCGGCCGCGCGACGCGCAGGACCGGCTAGGGGTGAAGTCGTACGGAAGCCGTACGGCCGGGCACTCACCCGCCCGAACCCGACAGCTCACCTCGCAGGCGTCGGTGAGGGGATCACTCCATGCTGCTTTCCGGCAAGGGCAAGCACCGTCGTCCGTCCAAGGCCACCCGTGCGGCCGCCGTCGTCGGTGTCACCGGCGCCGCCGTCGCCGCCCCGCTGATGGCCGCGGGCACCGCGAACGCCGCCACCGTCGACCAGTGGGACCGGGTCGCCCAGTGCGAGTCCGGCGGCGACTGGTCCATCAACACCGGCAACGGCTACTACGGCGGCGTGCAGTTCTCCGCCTCCACCTGGGCCGCCTACGGCGGTACGAAGTACGCGGCCACCGCCGACAAGGCCTCCAAGGCCCAGCAGATCGAGATCGCCGAGAAGGTCCTCGCGGGCCAGGGCAAGGGTGCCTGGCCGAGCTGTGGCGTGGGCCTCACCAGCGCCCCGTACAACGGCGGCGGTGCCGAGAAGCCGCAGCAGCAGCCCCAGCAGCAGGCCAAGCCCCAGCAGCAGCCGCAGCAGCAGGCTCAGCCGCAGCAGCAGGCCAAGCCGCAGCCGAAGCCGCAGCAGGCCGCCCCGCAGACCGAGTCGAAGAAGACCGTCCAGACCCCGACCGGCAAGGTCGTGAAGAAGGGCGACGGCGAGTACAAGGTCAAGACGGGCGACACCCTGTCCAAGATCGCCGACGAGCACGACGTCAAGGGCGGCTGGCACAAGGTGTACAAGCTCAACGGCGACATCATCTCCGACGCCGACATGATCTACCCGGGCCAGCAGCTGCACCTCAGCTGAGCCTGAGCCCGACCCGCGCCCTGTCCGGCCCGTCCGGACAGGGCCCCCGCTCCGCCCCGCGGAGCGCCCCCGTCCCCACGGGTCTCCCTCGCCCCGGTGCGCGTATCCCCCGTACGCACCGGGGCGAGGTGCTGTCCGGGGCGGTCCCGCCGGTCCCGGAGTACGCCCAGGGCGAAGCTACCGGCCGGTAAGAACCTGTGGTTCCGTCCGGATTCCCAGGGAATTGGCCCGATGGCCGTCCCACGGGGCGGGCGGTCGGCTGGCCGAAGCTCCCGGGCCCGTTAGGCTCAGGAGACGCAGGGCCGATGAAGACCATGCAAGCCATGCGCAAGCCCGCGCCCCCAGTGGTGCACGCCATGCGCCCCTAGCGTCACATCCCAGAAGGAGATGCTCGTGCCGTCCATCGACGTCGTCGTAGCCCGGGAAATCCTGGACTCCCGAGGCAACCCCACGGTCGAGGTCGAGGTCGGCCTCGACGACGGGTCCACCGGCCGCGCCGCGGTCCCGTCCGGCGCCTCCACCGGTGCCTTCGAGGCCATCGAACTGCGTGACGGAGACGCCAACCGCTACGGCGGCAAGGGCGTCGAGAAGGCCGTCCTCGCCGTCATCGAGCAGATCGGCCCGGAGCTCGTCGGCTACGACGCCACCGAGCAGCGCCTGATCGACCAGGCGATGTTCGACCTCGACGCCACCGACAACAAGGGCTCGCTCGGCGCCAACGCCATCCTCGGCGTCTCCCTCGCCGTCGCCCACGCCGCGTCCGAGGCCTCCGACCTGCCGCTGTTCCGTTACCTGGGCGGCCCGAACGCGCACCTGCTGCCCGTTCCGATGATGAACATCCTGAACGGCGGGTCCCACGCGGACTCCAACGTCGACATCCAGGAGTTCATGATCGCCCCGATCGGCGCGGAGTCCTTCTCCGAGGCGCTGCGCTGGGGCGCCGAGGTCTACCACACGCTGAAGAAGGTCCTGAAGACCAAGGGCCTGTCCACCGGCCTCGGCGACGAGGGCGGCTTCGCGCCGAACCTGGAGTCGAACCGCGCCGCCCTCGACCTCATCGTCGAGGCCATCAAGCAGGCCGGTTACGTCCCCGGCGAGCAGATCGCGCTCGCGCTCGACGTCGCCGCGTCCGAGTTCTACAAGGACGGCAAGTACGAGTTCGAGGGCAAGTCCCGCTCGGCCGCCGAGATGACCGAGTACTACGCCGAGCTCGTCGCCGCGTACCCGCTCGTGTCCATCGAGGACCCGCTGTTCGAGGACGACTGGGCGGGCTGGAAGGTCATCACCGACAAGCTGGGCGACAAGGTCCAGATCGTCGGCGACGACCTCTTCGTCACCAACCCCGAGCGCCTGGCCCGCGGCATCGAGGAGGGCTCCGCCAACGCCCTCCTGGTGAAGGTCAACCAGATCGGTTCGCTGACCGAGACCCTGGACGCCGTCGAGCTGGCCCAGCGCAACGGCTTCAAGTGCATGATGTCGCACCGCTCCGGCGAGACCGAGGACGTCACCATCGCCGACCTCGCCGTCGCCGTGAACTGCGGCCAGATCAAGACCGGCGCCCCGGCCCGCTCGGACCGCGTCGCCAAGTACAACCAGCTCCTTCGCATCGAGGAGATCCTCGACGACGCGGCGGTGTACGCGGGCCGCTCGGCGTTCCCGCGCTTCAAGGGCTGAGGCTCTAGGCGGGCTAAGCCCTAGCCAGTCGTACGTACGTCCCCGTACTCGGTCCCGTACCGTGTGCGGGGACGTACGCGCGTACTGGGGAGGCGAGACACATGGCCGGGAAAGTCCGGGACAAGGACCGGTTCTCCACGGCGACCCGGCTGCGGCTGCTCGGCGAGCAGACCGCCGAGCGCGTCTACCGCTCGCAGACCAAGCGCCAGGCCCGCCGCTCCCGGCTCACCGGCCGCGCCGCGCTCCTCGTGCTCGTCGTCTGCTCGCTGGTCGTGGCGCTCGCCTACCCGATGAGGCAGTACGTCTCGCAGCGCGCCGAGATCGCCGAGCAGCGGCAGAAGCAGTCCGAGCACCGCGAGAACGTGGAGCGGCTGCGCGACGAGAAGGCCCGCTGGCAGGACGACGCGTACGCCGAGCAGCGCGTCCGGGACCGGCTGCACTACGTGATGCCGGGCGAGACCGGGTTCACCGTCATCGACCCCGCGGCCGCGGCGGACCACCGCGGCGACGAGGGGGCCGCGGACCGGCCCTGGTACGCGAACGTCTGGGACGGCGTGGACGAGGCCGACAGGGTCGGCGCCGCCGGTCGCGCCGACGACAATTGACACAGCCAGTTCAGTACGAACCGAAAGACAGGCATGCAGACGCCCCCGCCCCAGACCGAGCCCACCGCGCCCACGGACGCCGACATCACCGCGTTCCAGGAGCAGCTCGGGCGCCCGCCGCGCGGTCTGCGCGCGATCGCCCACCGCTGCCCCTGCGGCAACCCGGACGTGGTCGAGACGGCGCCGCGGCTGCCCGACGGCACGCCGTTCCCCACGACGTACTACCTCACGTGCCCGCGGGCCGCGTCCGCGATCGGGACGCTCGAAGCCAACGGCGTCATGAAGGAGATGACGGAGCGGCTCGCGACCGCCCCCGATCTTGCCGCCGCGTACCGGGCCGCCCACGAGGACTACATCGCGCGGCGCGACTCCATCGAGGTCCTCGAGGGCTTCCCCTCGGCCGGGGGCATGCCGGACCGCGTGAAGTGCCTGCACGTCCTCGTGGCCCACTCGTTGGCCGCGGGCCCCGGGGTTAATCCTCTGGGCGACGAAGCCATCGCGATGCTGCCGGAGTGGTGGCGCAAGGGCCCGTGCGTGGGCGCGTCCCAGGACTGATCCGCACCCGGCACCGGGGTGACCCTGGCCCGCCGCTCCGCGACGGGCATTCCCCACCCGCCCGCCCTTACTACCTGCGGTGGGCCGTATCTTCACCGTGGGCGGCTGGGCGGCTGGGCGGCTGGGCGGCTGGGCGGGCGCTCCCGGCGCCGCGTCCACGGGGCGACCCGCTGCTGTCGTCCCCCCCCGCTGTGGGCAACTGGGCCGCCAGGGGCGGCACGGGTGGGCACAGCCCACGGCGGGCGGTGCCCCAAACGACAAGGAGAACCTCGAATGACCCGCGTGGCAGCCATCGACTGCGGTACGAACTCGATCCGCCTGCTCGTGGCCGACGCCGACCCCGGGACGGGGCAACTCGTCGACCTGGACCGCCGGATGGAGATCGTCCGGCTGGGGCAGGGCGTGGACCGGACGGGACGGCTCGCCCCGGAGGCGCTGGAGCGGACGTTCGCGGCCTGCCGCGAGTACGCCGAGGTCATCAAGGAACACGGCGCGGAGCGCCTCCGCTTCGTCGCCACCTCCGCCAGCCGCGACGCCGAGAACCGCGACGACTTCGTGCGCGGCGTCCTCGACATCCTCGGCGTCGAACCGGAGGTGATCAGCGGCGACCAGGAGGCCGAGTTCTCCTTCACGGGCGCGACCAGGGAGCTCAAGGGCCACCCGGACATGCGGGGCCCCTACCTCGTCGTCGACATCGGCGGCGGCTCCACGGAGTTCGTCGTCGGCGACGACCGGGTCCGCGCGGCCCGCTCCGTGGACGTCGGCTGCGTACGGATGACGGAGCGCCACCTCGTCCGGGACGGCGTGGTCTCCGCCGACCCGCCCACCGAGGCCCAACTGGCCGCGATCCGCGCGGACGTCGAGGCGGCCCTCGACCTCGCGGAGGAGACGGTCCCGCTGCGCGAGGCCCACACCCTCGTGGGCCTCGCGGGCTCGGTCACCACGGTCGCCGGCATCGCGCTCGGCCTGGACGCGTACGACTCCGCCGCGATCCACCACTCCCGCTTCCCGTACGCCCGCGTGGCGGAGATCGCCGACATGCTGGTGCGCTCCACGCACGCCGAGCGCGCGGCGATCCCCGTGATGCACCCGGGCCGCGTGGACGTGATCGCCGCGGGCGTCCTCGTCCTGCTCGCGATCATGGAGCGGTCGGGGGCCGCCGAACTGGTCGTGAGCGAGCACGACATCCTCGACGGCATCGCCTGGTCGATCGCCTGACCCGAAGGTGCCTGGCCCGAAGGTGCCTGACACGGATCCGACAGACCCTGCCGTACCGTGATCGGCTGAGCGTGCCGGACGACTTCTGAGCGGCCCGGAGGGGGGTTGGAATACCTCCTTCCGGGGCCCCGCCGAGAAAGTTCGTGAAGTTCTTCACAAGGAAATCGGCCCTGTTGGGCGAGGTTTTGAGGAGTTCGGCCCGGGAACGGGCGGGGTACGGCCCCGAAGGCGGGCGCCGGGAGTGCTTCCGGTGTGTTGCCGGGGTGTGAACCGGCGTGTGGTCCACCGGGCGCCGGAGCCAGGAGCGGCAGCTCACGAGGGGTTGACAACGACTCGCGTGGGGCGGTGGTTCCCCCGTGAGGTCATGACCTCCGTCACGTGGGCGGCGAAGTGTAGCAGAGGCCCCACCCATGCTTGTGAAGGGGCGCACGAGCGACCCCCGGGGAGGGGGTGGATACTCGATGGCATGAGCACCACGGAGCGTCCCAGGATCCTCGTAGTAGGCGGTGGGTACGTAGGCCTGTACGCAGCTCGACGCATTCTGAAGAAGATGCGCTACGGAGAGGCGACCGTCACGGTCGTCGACCCGCGCTCGTACATGACGTACCAGCCCTTCCTCCCCGAAGCCGCGGCCGGCAGCATTTCGCCTCGGCACGTCGTCGTCCCGCTGCGACGCGTGCTGCCCAAGGCGGAAGTTCTCACCGGCCGGGTCACCACCATCGACCAGGACCGCAAGGTCGCCACGATCGCGCCGCTCGTCGGCGAGGCGTACGAGCTGCCGTTCGACTACCTGGTCATCGCGATGGGCGCGGTCTCCCGCACCTTCCCGATCCCCGGCCTCGCCGAGCAGGGCATCGGCATGAAGGGCATCGAGGAGGCCATCGGCCTGCGCAACCACGTGCTCGAGCAGCTCGACAAGGCCGACTCCACGACGGACGAGGAGGTCCGCCGCAAGGCGCTCACCTTCGTCTTCGTCGGCGGCGGCTTCGCCGGTGCCGAGACCATCGGCGAGGTCGAGGACATGGCCCGCGACGCGGCCAAGTACTACAAGAGCGTGAAGCGCGAGGACATGCGCTTCCTGCTCGTCGACGTCGCCGACAAGATCCTCCCCGAGGTCGGCCCGAAGCTCGGCGCCTACGGCAAGGAGCACCTCGAGGGCCGCGGTGTCGAGGTCTACCTGAAGACCGGCATGGACTCCTGCGTGGACGGCCACGTGGTCCTGAACAACGGCCTCGAGGTCGACTCCAACACCATCGTGTGGACCGCCGGCGTCAAGCCGAACCCGGCCCTCGCGCGCTTCGGTCTGCCGCTCGGCCCCCGCGGCCACGTGGACACCCAGACGACCCTCCAGGTCCAGGGCACCGACTACATCTGGGCCGCGGGCGACAACGCCCAGGTGCCGGACGTCGTCGGCCGCAAGGCGGGCAACGAGAACGCCTGGTGCCCGCCGAACGCCCAGCACGCGCTGCGCCAGGCCAAGGTCCTCGGCGACAACGTGATCTCCGGCATGCGGGGCTTCCCGCAGAAGGAGTACAGCCACGCCAACAAGGGCGCGGTCGCGGGCCTCGGTCTGCACAAGGGCGTCGCGATGATCGTCATGGGCAAGATGAAGATCAAGCTCAAGGGTCGTCTCGCCTGGTACATGCACCGCGCGTACCACGGCATGGCGATGCCGACGTTCAACCGCAAGATCCGCGTCTTCGCTGACTGGACGCTCGGCATGTTCCTCAAGCGCGAGGTCGTCTCGCTCGGCGCCATGGAGACGCCGCGCGAGGAGTTCTACGAGGCCGCGAAGCCGGCCCCGAAGCCCGCGGTCAAGGCCGAGGTCCCGGCCGCTCCGGTCGAGGAGAAGGCCGCTTCCTGACGGCTCAGGCCAGGTCGTCCGACGACCCGTAGTACAGCGTGAAAGGGTCCCCGCCATCCGTGGTGCGGGGGCCCTTTCGCCATTCCCGGCAGCCCCTAGATGCCCGTTACACGCATTTTGCATATTCGTAACGGTGCAACGGGACTGCGCGCGCCGCCCGTTGGTGTTTACGTGGTGTTGGACCGTTCCGTTCCGGGATGTGATCACGGAGGTGTGCGCCATGCAGGACGCCGCACTGCGGCTGCAGAATCTTGCCGAGCAGTTGGTGGGAACCGAGCTGCCGGTTCGAATCCGGGCCTGGGACGGTTCGGAAGCGGGGCCGCCGGGCGCCCCCACCCTCGTCGTACGCCACCGCCGCGCCCTGCGCCGCCTGTTGTGGAAGCCGGGCGAGCTGGGGCTCGCGCGGGCCTGGGTGGCCGGGGACATCGATGTCGACGGCGATCTGTACGCGGCCCTCGACCTGCTCGCCGAGTTCATCTGGGAGCGCGCCGACGACGCCCCGAGCCTCACCGACAAACTGCGCGACCCACAGGTCAGAGCCGCCGCCCGCTCCCTGCTCGCGCTCGCCGCGCCGTTCGTGCCGCCGCCCGTGCCGCGCGAGGAGATGCGCAGGCCCGGCAGGCTGCACCGGCACACCAAGGGCAGCGACAAGAAGGCCATCAGCCACCACTACGACGTCGGCAACGACTTCTACGCGCTGGTGCTCGGCCCCTCGATGGTCTACTCGTGCGCCTACTGGGAGTCCCCGGACTCGACCCTGGCGGACGCCCAGCGCGACAAGCTCGACCTCATCGCCCGCAAGCTCGACCTGAAGCCCGGCATGCGGCTCCTGGACGTCGGCTGCGGCTGGGGCTCCATGGCCGTGCACGCCGCCCGCGAGTACGGCGTGCACGTCGTCGGCGTCACGCTCTCCCAGGAGCAGGCCGCGTTCGCCAGGAAGCGCATCGCCCAGGAGGGCCTCACCGACCGCATCGAGATCCGCGTCCAGGACTACCGCGACGTGCGCGACGGCCCGTACGACGCCATCTCCTCCATCGGCATGGCCGAACACGTCGGCGCCGAGCCGTACTTGGACTACGCGGGCGACCTCTACGCCCTCCTGAAGCCCGGCGGCCGCCTCCTGAACCACCAGATCGCTCGCCGCCCCCAGCTCGACGAGTCGGCGTACTCCGTGGACGAGTTCATCGACGCCTACGTCTTCCCCGACGGCGAGCTCGCCCCCCTCGGCACCACCGTCGGCCTCCTGGAGCGCGCGGGCTTCGAGGTCCGCGACGTGGAGTCCATCCGCGAGCACTACGCCCTCACCCTGCGCCACTGGGTCAGCAACCTGGAGTCCCACTGGCCCCAGGCGGTCCGCCTGACCACCCCCGGCCGCGCCCGCATCTGGCGCCTCTACATGGCGGCATCGGCCCTCGCCTTCGAGAACAACCGCATAGGGGTCAACCAGGTCCTGGCGGTCCGCACACCGCAGAAGGGCAGGTCGGGGATGCCTCTGCGGGCGAGGACCTGGAGGGAATCAAGCCCGTCCGGCGTTTGAGGACGAGCCGCGAAGGGGCAATGAGGGGGGCCAGGGGGCGAAGCCCCCGTGTACGAGGGCGGGGCCCGGGGTGACGTTCACCCCGGGCCCCGCCCAGCTCAGCTCAGCGCAAGCGTCATGCTCGGCGCAAGCGTCACTCCGACTTGATGGCCTGGAGCGGGTTGAGCCGCGCAGCGGACCGCGCGGGCCAGACCGCGGCCAGGACACCGACCACACCCGCGATGGCGAGGAAGACCAGGATCCGGCCCACGGGCACCTCCATCGAGTACGTGGTCACGGTCCCGGAGATGGAGTCTCCGGCGACCCACCCGAGGAAGAGGCCGAGCCCGACACCGAGCACCGCGCCGAAGAGCGAGATGACGACCGACTCCAGGCGCACCATCTGCTTGATCTTCGCCCGGTCGAGCCCGATGGCGCGCAGCATCCCGATCTCGTGCTTCCGCTCGAAGACCGACATCGCCAGGGTGTTGATGACACCGAGGACGGCGACGAGGATCGCCATGGCGAGCAGGCCGTACAGCATGTTCAGCAGCATGTTGATGGCGCCGCCGACCTCGTTGCTGATGTCGTCCTTGTCCTGGATCTTGATGGCCGGGTTGTCGCCGAGGGCCTTCACGATGGCGTCCTCGGCCTTGTCGGACGCGCCGTCCTTCATCTTGAGGAGGACCTGCTGGTCCTGGACCTTCGACAGGTGCGGCGTGACGACGGAGGTCGGGACGAAGAGCCCGTCGAGCATCTCGTTGGACTTGTAGACGCCCGCGACCTTCAGGCGGGTGGTCTTGTCGTCGTCGAACTTCACCGGGACGGTGTCACCGGCCTTCAGGCCCTTGGCGTCGGCGGTCTCCTTGTCGACGAGGGCGGCGTTGCCCTTGAGCCCGGCCGTGGAGCCGCTGGTGAAGTCCAGGCCGACGAGCTTGTCGAAGGCCTTGGCGTCGACGCCGGAGATCCGGGTGTCGCGGCCGTCGGCCTCGCCCCAGGTGGAGCGCAGGGCGCTGCTGGCCTCGACCTCGGGCAGCTTGGCCAGCTGCTCGTGGACCTTGGGGGTCAGCGGCTGGAAGTTCGCCATCGAGACGGCGTAGTCGGCCTTCAGGGAGTCCGTGGCCATCTTGTTGATGGCGCTGCCCATGGAGACGGCGACGACGGTCATCGCGGTGATGAGGGTCAGGCCGATCATCAGGGCCGAGGCGGTGGAGGCCGTGCGGCGCGGGTTGCGGACCGAGTTGAGGCGGGCCAGCTTGCCGGTGACGCCGAAGGGCTTCAGGAGCGGGCCCGCGGCGGCGATGAACGGGCGGGAGAGCAGCGGCGTGAGGACGATGACGCCGACGAGGATCGTCGCGGCGCCCCCGGACTTCACGTAGTTGTCCTCCATGAACAGCATGACCACGCCGAGGGCGACGAGCAGCGAGCCGATGGTGTTGCGTACGACCAGACCGCGCACCGTCGGTGAGGCGTGCACGCTGTTCATCGCGGCGACCGGCGGGATCTTCGCGGCACGGCGGCCGGGCAGCCAGGCGGCGAGCATGGTCACGACCACGCCGATGATCAGCGCCGTGACGATCGTCGTCGGGCCGATGACCAGCGGGCCGTCGGGCAGCGAGGCGCCGCCCGCGTTCATCAGGGACTCCAGGCCGACGGCGACGCCGATGCCGAGGGCGAAGCCCGCGACGGCGGCGACCAGGCCGACGATGAACGCCTCGATCAGGACCGAGCGCGTCACCTGGCGGCGGGACGCGCCGACGGCGCGCATCAGGGCCAGCTCCTTGGTGCGCTGGGCGACCAGCATGGTGAAGGTGTTGGCGATGATGAAGATGCCGACGAACAGCGCGATACCGGCGAAGATCAGCAGCACCTGGCTCATGGAGCTGGTGTTCTGCTCGATCATGCGGTCCTGCTCGTCCTTGAGCGAGGTGCCGGTCTCGGCCTCGGTGTCCTTCGGCAGGATCTTCTCGACGGCGCCCTTCAGGGCGGTCTCGGAGGTGCCGGCGGCGGCCTTCACGTCGATCTCGTCGTACTCGGACTTGCCGAGGACCTTGCGCGCGGTGTCGTTGTCGAAAACGACGAGGCTGCCGCCCGCGACGACGCTGCCGTCGTCGGTGTCGAAGATGCCGCTGACCTTGGCGGTCTTCACGGGTCCGTCGGTGGAGTAGCGGACCGTGTCGCCGACCTTGAAGCCGGTGCGGTCGGCGGTACGGCTGTCCAGGGCGATGTCACCGGCCGACTTCGGGGCCGCGCCCTCGGCGAAGTCGTAGCGCGGGTCCTTGCCGTCCTTGCCGGGGAAGTAGTTGGAGCCCGTGGTGCCCCACTCGCCGCCGACCAGCTTGCCGTCCTTGTCGGCGAGGGCGGTGAAGCCGGAGACGCTGCCGAGGGCCGCCTGGGCGCCGGGCAGCTTTCCGGCCCGGGTCAGCAGGGAGTCCGTCAGCCGGTCCGGCTGCTTGGCCTCCTGGCCGTCGTCCCGGGAGCCGCCGTCGGGCTTGATGGCGACGGAGACGTGGTCGAAGCTCTTCGCCGACTTGTTCTTGTAGGCGGAGCCGAAGGTGTCGGTGAAGACCAGGGTGCCGGAGACGAACGCGACGCCGAGCATGACGGCGAGCACGGTCATCAACAGCCTGGCCTTGTGCGCGAGCACGTTGCGCAGGGCGGTACGGAACATGGGTGTGAGTCCTGGTGAGGGCGGGCCGGTCGGTGGTGAGCCCGGGCGGGAGCGCCCGTAGGGGCGCGGGGAACTGCGCGACCAGCCACATGCGGCCCGCAGAGAGGGAACTGCCGGACGAGGGCTAGCTCGTCCGACCCTTCGCGTCGAAGTCCTTCATCCGGTCGAGGACCCCGTCGGCGGTCGGCTGGATCATCTCGTCGACGATGCGGCCGTCGGCGAGGAAGATCACGCGGTCCGCGTACGAGGCGGCCACCGGGTCGTGGGTGACCATCACGACGGTCTGGCCGAGCTCGCGTACCGAATTGCGCAGGAACCCGAGGACCTCCGCGCCGGAGCGCGAGTCCAGGTTTCCGGTGGGCTCGTCACCGAAGATGATCTCGGGCTGGGAGGCAAGGGCGCGGGCCACGGCGACGCGCTGCTGCTGGCCGCCGGAGAGCTCGGTGGGCCGGTGGGAGAGGCGCCCGGCCAGACCCACCATGGAGATGACCTGCTCCAGCCACTGCTTGTTCGGCTTGCGGCCCGCGATGTCCATGGGGAGAGTGATGTTCTCCAGGGCGGTCAGCGTCGGCAGCAGGTTGAACGCCTGGAAGATGAACCCGATCTTGTCCCGGCGGAGCTTGGTGAGTTGCTTGTCCTTGAGGGTGGACAGCTCGGTGTCCCCGATGCGCACGGAGCCGCCGCTGAAGCTGTCCAGACCCGCCACGCAGTGCATCAGCGTGGACTTGCCGGAGCCCGAGGGCCCCATGATCGCGGTGAACTGGCCCTGCCCGAAGTCCACGGAGACATGGTCCAGAGCGACCACCTGGGTCTCACCCTGGCCGTACACCTTGGACAGATCCGTGGCGCGAGCGGCCACCTGGGTGGCGCGGGCGGCGAAGGAAGTGGTGGTGGTCACGGGCGGAAGCTCCTGTCGGGACGGCGAGTGGGGTACGTACTCCATCGTCACGGCGGAACGGCCCCGTGGAGTCAGCCGCTGTTCCGGTTCCTGGGGGCGACTCCGGTCGGACTCGGTGGGGGCATGTCATACCTGGGGATGACGGGCCGCCCCTACTCGGGATCGGGGGAGGGCCCTCTTGCGCAGGTGCTCGAGGGCCCTCTTGCGCAGGTGTTCACAGGGCCTTCGGACAGGGGTCACCGCAGGGGTCATGAGGGGGCGCTAAAGGGGCGTGGGAACGCGGCGCGGACGTGTCGCCCGTGGACGGCTAAATTCCGTCAATTCCCTCACCCGCGCCTGCCCCCGCCCACAAGGCCGATGGCAAGTACCACCGGCCAGTACCGCGTGCTGATGCACCCTCAGACGTCAATAAAATAAGACAACGTCGGGCTGTCGTTCCGCTGTTCGGGGGATGCCTCCCGATAAGGTCGAAGCCTTGTTGCGGAGCCCACGCACCTGCCCGGATGGTGGAATGCAGACACGGCGAGCTTAAACCTCGCTGCCCCTTAGCGGGCGTACCGGTTCAAGTCCGGTTCCGGGCACCTCCGCCCCCCTTCCCCGTACGCACACGGTGGCGCGCACCGCGCGCGCCACCGTGTGACGGCACGTCAACTCGGCGGGGCCTGCTCGCTCTTGATGATCGCGAACGGGGCTCCGGCGGGGTCGGTCAGCATCGCCATCCGGCCGATCCCCGGGGCGTCCATCGGCGGGATGAGCGTCGTGCCCCCGGTCGCCAGCGCCTTGGCGTAGACCGCGTCGCAGTCGGCCACCTCGAAGTACGGATGCCACTCCGGGCCCGAGCCCGCGTCCAGGTTGTCCTGGTGGAGCTGCATGAGGCCGCCGTGGCTGTTCTCCTCCGTGCCGCCCGCCGGGGTCAGCACGGTGTACGTCATGTCCGGGCCCATCTCCATGTCGGTCAGCTGCCAGGAGAACACCGCGCGGTAGAAGTCCTTGGCCGCCGCCGCGTCCGTCGTGTACAGCTCGGCCCAGGTCAGCGAGTTGGGGGTGTTGACGAGGTCCACGCCCTTGGTGTCGCCCGGCTGCCAGACGGCGAAGTCCGCGCCCGCCGGGTCGCTGAACTGGCCCATCCGTCCGAAACTGAACACGTCCCCCGGGGGCACCCGCACCCTGCCGCCCGCCTGCTCCACGGCCTTGGCGGTGGCGTCCGCGTCCGCCGTGTGGAAGTACAGCGTCCAGGCGGAGGACGCGCCCTCCTCGGTCAGCGGGCCGAGCCCGGCGACGGTCTTGTCGTCCTGCACGAAGAAGCCGTACCCGCCGCCCTCAGGGCCCGCCGACTGGAACTGCCAGCCGAAGACGGCGGAGTAGAAGGACACCGCGGCGTCGGTGTCCGGGACACCGAGATCCAGCCAGTTCGGGGCGCCGGGGACGAAGTCGGTGGAAAGCATGGTCCTGCCCTTCGAAGGGGTCCTGGGCTCTTCTCAGCATGGCAGCAGCCCCTGACAACCGCGCCACGAGCGCGGGGGGCACCAGGGGCGCGGAGTCGGCCCCGGCGCGCCGCCACCCCGTTGACACCCGCCCCGGGCGGTCCGACACTCCCGTGATGCGCACCACCGTCGCGATCATCGGAGCGGGCCCCGCGGGCCTCCTGCTCGCCCGTCTCCTGGACGTCGCGGGCATCGAATCCGTCGTCCTGGAGAGCCGCGACCGCGCCCACGTGGAGCGGCGCCAGCGCGCCGGGGTCCTGGAGCAGGGCACGGCCGACGCGCTGCGGGCGGCCGGCGCGGGCGCCCGCATGGACCGCGAGGGTCTGCGGCACACCGGCATCGAGCTGCGCTTCGACCGCCGCAGGCATCGCGTCGACTTCCCCTCACTCACCGGCGGCCGGGCGGTGACGGTCTACGCCCAGACGGAGGTGTGCAAGGACTTGATCGCCCTGCGGTTCCGCGGCGGCGGCCCGCTGCTCTTCGGGGCCGAGGCGCTCGCCGTGGAGGACGCGGACACCGACTCGCCACGGGTGCGCTACCGCCACGAGGGCCGTGAGGGCGTCCTGGACTGCGCGTACGTCGCCGGGTGCGACGGCTACTGGGGCGTGTCCCGGGCCGCGGTGCCCGCCGCGCTCTCGCGGACGTACGAGCGCAGGTACCCCTTCGCCTGGCTCGGTGTCCTCGCGGACGCGCCGCCCTCCCACGACGAGCTGGTCTACGCCCGCCACGACCGAGGCTTCGCCCTCCTGAGCATGCGCTCGCCCACGGTCTCCCGCCTCTACCTCCAGGTCCCCGAGGGCACCCGGGCCGCCGACTGGAGCGACCGGGCGATCTGGGACGAGCTGGACCTGCGGCTCGCCACCGACGACGGCTGGCGGCTGGCGCGCGGCCCGATCACCGCGACGTCCGTCACTCCGATGCGCTCCCACGTCCACGAGCCGATGCGGCACGGCCGGCTCTTCCTCGCCGGTGACGCCGCCCATATCGTGCCGCCCACCGGCGCCAAGGGCCTGAACCTCGCCGTGGGCGACGTCGTCACCCTCGCCCGCGCCCTGGTCGCCCACCACACCAGCGGCGACCCGACGGGCCTCGACACGTACTCCGCGACCTGTCTGCGCCGGGTCTGGCAGGCCGAGCGGTTCGCGTACGCGATGACGGCCATGCTGCACCGCGACCCGGACGCCACCCCCTTCGACGACCGCCTCCAGCTGGCCCGGCTCGACCGGATCGCCACCTCACGGGCGGCGGCGACGGACCTGGCCGAGAGCTACACGGGCCTGCCGTTCGACTGATCGGGCACCCGAGAGGGCCGGAACACCGGAGCCTCGGCGAGCGTTCCTCGTAACAGATGGGGAAAGATCCTCCCTGAGCACTAGGGCTGGATCTTTGCCAGCCCATTACTCTTGAACCAAAGCCACGCACGGTGGCCATGGAGGAGTGAGATGAGGAGCAGTAACCCGGTCTTCTCGCGACGGGGGTTCAGCCGCGACAACGGCTATGCGGGCTTCAACGCGCAGCCGCAGGCCGGGGGAGCCGCCGCCGTCGGGACGCAGGCCAATCCGTACGCGCAGGGCAACCCGTACGCGGGCGCGGGCCAGCAGGCCCCCGCCAACCCGTACGCCAACAATCCGTACGCCCAGCAGGACCTCCAGGGCGCCCCGCCCCAGTCCCCGGTGACCACCGGCCGCATGACGATGGACGACGTCGTCATGCGCACGGCCACCACGCTCGGCGTCCTCGTCGTCACGGCCGCGCTCGCCTGGGCGCTGCTGCCCGTGGACGACGCCAACATCAGCAAGTCCTACGGCATCGCGATCGGCGCCGGTCTCGTCGCGATGATCCTGGGCTTCGTGCAGGCCTTCAAGCGCAAGGCGTCGCCGCCGCTGATCCTGACGTACGCCGCCCTGGAGGGTGTCTTCCTCGGCGTCGTCTCCAGCGTCGTCGACAACCGCATCGCGAGCGGCGCGGCCATGCAGGCCGTGCTCGGCACGATGGCGGTCTTCCTCGGCGTCCTCGTGGCGTACAAGGCCGGCTGGATCCGGGTGAACCGCCGGTTCTACGGCTTCGTGATGGCGGCCGCCCTCGGCTTCATCCTGCTGATGGCGGTGAACCTGCTGTTCGCCGTGATCGGCGGCGGTGACGGCCTGGGCTTCCGCAGCGGCGGCCTCGGCATCATGTTCGGCATCATCGGCATCCTGCTCGGCGCGTGCTTCCTGGCCCTGGACTTCAAGCAGGTCGAGGACGGCATCGCGTACGGCGCCCCGCGCGAGGAGGCCTGGCTCGCCGCCTTCGGCCTCACGATGACGCTGGTGTGGATCTACATGGAGTTCCTGCGGCTCATCGCGATCCTGCAGGGCAACGACTGACGCCCGCCCCTGGGCGGCTGACGTCCTGAACACGGCCGAAGGGCCCGCGGAACGCCTTCCGCGGGCCCTTCGCCGTTGTCTGCTGTCTGCCTGCCTGTCTGTCTTCGCGGGGGAACGGGGGGTCGGGGTCAGAGCAGTTTGCGTGCGGCGCGGCGGAGGTCGTACTCGTGGATGATCGCCTTGGCGTGGCCGTACGCGAGGTTGTGTTCGCCGCGGAGCCAGCTGACCTTCTCCTCGAAACGGAAGAGAGAGGGGCCCTCGTCGACGGTGCGCAGCCAGTCGGAGACTTCACGACCTGTGCAATGGGGGATTCGCGCGAGCAGATTTCGGTGGGTCTCCTCGGAGAAGACTTGGGACATCGGCGCCTCCGGACGCGTTCGATGTGGTCCGTCCTTCACGCCACCGTGCCTGAGCGTTCGGGTATTGGCAACAGTCCCTGCTCGACGCGTAGGGTCGCACAGTGCTCGATACGACGCCTTTGATCACGGCCGTTGACCGATTCGCGGACCGGCTGCGGGCCGCCCCGCAGTCCAGACTGCAGCGCGGGGCGGCGGCCGAAGCGCTGGAGCTCGCGAGGGAGTTGGCCCTGCGCACCCAGGCGCGGGAGACGCCGGGCGGCGAGCCGCGCCAGATGCCGGACGCCGGAATGTTCGCGGCGGCCGACCAAGTCACCGTCGCGGGGCGGGACTTGGCCCTGGTGCTCGCCGACGAGGGGGAACTCGCGGAGGCGGTGGAGCTGGTGGAGCAGGCCCTCGGACGGGCCGGAATCTGACCGGAACGCGCTGTCGGACGCTCGCGACGACTCGGTTGGCGCCTGAGGCGCAGGCGCTCGCGTAAGGCTTCAGACGCTCGCGATCACGCGGTCGGCGAGGATGTAGACGTTCTCCGCGCCGCACGCGAACGTCAGGGCGTACGCGCCCGAGACGCCGGAGCCGCCGAGCAGGACCGGGGCCTGGCCGTCGCGCAGGGCGGCGGCGAGCAGCTCCGCGGTCTCGCGGTGGCCCGGGGTCATGCAGAGCGTCGTGCCGTCCGTGAAGACGTAGACGTCCAGGGTGCCGAGGGGGCCCGGGCGGACGTCGGCGAGCGCCGTGCGGGCGTCGGCCAGCTCCTCCAGGCAGGCCACGGTGCGCTCGTGGTCGCCGTGCGCGCTGGACTGGACCGGCACAAAGTCGGGGTGGGAGGGGTGGCGGCGGCGGGCCGCGGCCAGCTCGGGGGAGTCCGCGGCGAACTCGTCCGCGGCCCCGGCCGGGTCGGCGAAGGGCTCGACGACCGGCTCCAGGCTCTCCGACTCCAGGCCCGCGAGATCGGCCTGGCGCGGCAGGAACAGCTCGTCCGCGATGCCCTCGGGCAGGCCGCTGAGGAGCGAGGGCGTGTCCGCGATGTCCCGCGCCTCCTGGGCGGCCCAGAAGGCGCGCGCCTCGGCCAGCTCGCGCTCGCGCTCCTCGGCGAGGGCCTCGGCGACCGCCGCGCGTATCTCCTCGGTGTCCACAGCGGTACGAGCCGCGGGTACGGAGACGCGGCCGGTGGCCGCGCCGTGGCTCTCGGCCAGCTCGGTGCGCAGCTCGGTGATCTGCTGCCGCAGGCCCCGCACGGTGCGCAGGGTGGCGGTGCCCACGGCCGTGGCAGCGGCCGCGGAGAGCAGCAAGGCAAGATGCATGGCGCTCACTGACGTACTCCCGGTTTCAAGTCGACCCCCGACTTCCTACATCAGCTTGAAGCCTGCACCATCCCGCTGTCAGTGCATTACGTCACGAATTGGACAGGACTTTCGGCCCGGTGTTTATTCGCGCATCCGCTCTGACCTGGGCAATTGTGCCTCCCCCAGGAGATTGGTCACATCCTGGGGGAGATTGGGTCACGAATGAGTGGAGGGGCCGAAGTGGCCGCCGCGTCCCGGCTCGTGAGACGCGCGGCCACTCAGGGTGCCGGACCGGCCGCTTCGGGCGTCGCTCCGGGCGGCGGCCCGATCCGCCTGCTCAGCTCAGGCGCTCGATGACCATCGCCATGCCCTGACCGCCGCCGACGCACATCGTCTCCAGGCCGAACTGCTTGTCGTGGAACTGGAGGCTGTTGATCAGCGTGCCGGTGATGCGGGCGCCGGTCATGCCGAAGGGGTGGCCGACGGCGATCGCGCCGCCGTTGACGTTCAGCTTCTCCAGCGGGATGCCCAGGTCGCGGTAGGACGGGATGACCTGGGCGGCGAAGGCCTCGTTGATCTCGACCAGGTCGATGTCGCCGACGCCGAGCCCGGCGCGCTTGAGGGCCTGCTTGCTGGCCTCGACCGGGCCGAGGCCCATGATCTCCGGGGAGAGGCCGGAGACGCCGGTCGACACGATCCGGGCCAGCGGGGTCAGGCCGAGCTCACGGGCCTTGGTGTCGCTCATGATCACCAGGGCGGCGGCGCCGTCGTTCAGGGGACAGCAGTTGCCCGCGGTGACCAGGCCGTCGGGGCGGAACACGGGCTTGAGGCCCGCCACGCCCTCCAGCGTGACGCCCGCGCGCGGCCCGTCGTCCTTGCTGACCACCGTGCCGTCGGGCGTGGTGACCGGCGTGATCTCCCGCTCCCAGAAGCCGTTCTTCAGGGCTTCCTCGGCGAGGTTCTGGGACCGGACGCCGAACTCGTCCATGTCCTCGCGCGTCACGCCCTTCAGCCGGGCGAGGTTCTCGGCGGTCTGGCCCATCGCGATGTACGCGTCCGGGACCAGGCCGTCCTCGCGCGGGTCGTGCCAGTCGGTGCCCGTCTCCTGGGCGCGGGCCGCGGTGCGGGCCTCGGCGTCCGCGAAGAGCGGGTTGTGGGTGTCGGGCTGGCCGTCGCTGGTGCCCTTCACGGAGCGGGACACCATCTCCACGCCCGCCGAGATGAAGACGTCGCCCTCGCCCGCCTTGATGGCGTGCAGCGCCATCCGGGACGTCTGCAGCGAGGAGGAGCAGTAGCGCGTGATGGTGCAGCCGGGGAGGTGGTCCATCCCCATCTGCACCGCGACGATCCGGCCCAGGTTGTGCCCCTGCTCGCCGCCGGGCAGACCGCAGCCCAGCATCAGGTCGTCGATGTCCTTCGGGTCGAGCGCGGGCACCTTGGCGAGGGCGGCCTCGATGATCGTGGCGGTCAGGTCGTCGGGGCGCAGCTCCTTCAGGGAGCCCTTGAAGGCGCGGCCGATGGGGGAGCGGGCAGCGGAGACGATCACGGCTTCGGGCATCACGGGCTCCTACTGGCGGGGGCGCCCTGGGGGCAGGGCAGGACTCCCTGGGAAGTTACCTGCACGTATCGCTGTCGGTCACGGGGCGGGAGCTGTGACGCGGGCCGCATTTCTAAGCGCCTGCTCAGGGCCTCGCGGGGGCGCCCCAGTCCCACCCCTTCTCCGGCTGTGTCAATTTGCGGCTCCGCCGCGCGGGGGGCTTCGCCCCTGGACCCCGGGGGGTGGGTGTCCCGTGCGGGTGGGACGGGCCGCCGCCGGATCGGCGCTTCGCGCCTCGTCCTCAATCGCCGGACGGGCTGAAAACTTCCCCGGGGCGGGCCGGAGGAATGTGCCGGGGTGGGCTGGAGGGATATGCCGGAGCGGCGGTGCTGTGGCGTGGGCTGGTTCGGGGCTGATGGTGCCGGGCTGTTGGGCTGGTGGTGCAGGTTGGGGCGGGTGGGTGGGGGATAGCCCCTCCGGCGTGTGTGGCTCGGGGGTCC
>NZ_JBHXTE010000051.1:0-68706 GCF_042677545.1 Streptomyces sp. NPDC127108
GCTCCGGGTGATTCCCCGTCGCGGCGCGGCCCTTGCCGACCTTCGGCGAGCTCCCGCGCTCGGGCGAACTCCCGCGTTTCGCCCAGCTCTCGCGTCAGGCCAGCTTGATCTCGTCGCCCTCGACGGTGATCTTCGTCGCGGGCAGCGGCTTCGGCGCCGGGTTCTGCTTCACGCTGCCGTCGGTGATGTCGAACTTGCTGCCGTGACAGGGGCAGTTGATGGTGCCGCCCTCGACGCTCGTCACCGGACACCCCTTGTGCGTGCAGCGGTTCGAGAAGGCCTTGAACTCGCCCTTCGTCGGCTGGGTGACCACGACGTTCTCGTCCTTGAAGATCTTGCCGCCGCCCACGGGAATGTCCGCCGTCTTGGCCAGCACGGCACCCCCACCGCCGCCCTCCTCCTTGTCGGAGGCCTCACCGGCGGGCTCCGACGAGTCCTTGTCGTCGTCCGAGCCGCAGGCGACGAGCGCGGCGGCCAGACCCGCGGCACCCACTGCGGCGACGACGGCGCGACGGCTGGGGCTCGGGGAGCCGGTGGGGTTGGGGGAGGTGCTCAGGCAGAGACCTGAGGGGCGTGCGGAGAGGGGGGTGGTGGGGCTGTCCGCCGTCGGCAGGAGCGGCTCGGCGGTGTCGGCCCTGTCTTCCCTGGAAGCAGTCATGCCGGATGGTACGGACGGCGGCGCGGAGTTGTTCAGGCGTTCAAGGACTTTTTCAGGAAGTCGAGCTCCAGATTCAGCAGATTGGCCGCAACGTCCTTCTGGGCCACCAGATGGCTCGCCCCGGGCAGCGGCAGGACCGTGTGCGGCCGTCCCGCCGCGAGCAGCGCCGACGACAGGCGCAGCGTGTGCACCGGCAGGACGTTGTCGTCGGACAGGCCGTGGACCAGCATCAGCGGCCGCGACAGGCGGTGGGCGTGCGCGACCAGGGAGCAGCGTTCGTAGTGCGCGGGCTGTACGTCGGGGTGCCCGAGGAAGCGCTCCTTCCAGTGGGTGTCGTAGAGCCGCAGGTCCGAGGGCGCGGCCCCGGCCACCGCCGCGTGGAAGACATCAGGACGGCGCAGCACCGCGCCCGCCGCCAGATAGCCGCCGAAGGACCAGCCGCGGATGCCCACCCGCCCCAGGTCGAGCTCGGGAAACACCTCGGCCGCGGCCCGCACCGCGTCCACCTGGTCGTCGAGGACGGGCGTCAACTGATCGCCGTACACCTCGTGTTCCCAGCCCCGCCCGCGCCCCGGTGTGCCCCGCCCGTCCGCGATGAGCACCGCGAAGCCCTGCTCGGCGAACCACTGGGCGACGACCGTCCACCACGCGCGCGCGTGCACGACGAGCTGGACGGACGGACCGGAGTACGGACACAGCAGGACCGGCAGCTTCCCGGAGCCGCGCTCGTGCCACGACGGCAGGAACAGCATGCCGCGCACCTCACGTTCCCCGAGGGTGAGGTGACGCGGGTCCGGCCTCACGACGGGCTCTTCGGAGAGCACGGCTATCCGCCCCACGGGGCGCCCGCCGCGCAGCACGGTCACCGTGTGCCCGTCCGGCGTCCTGCTGTCGAGGACCACGGTGTCCCCGCCGATCGCGGCGGTGTGCACGCCCGGGCCCCGACTGAGGCGCACCGGCGCGGCGGTGCGGACCGGGCCGTCCGGCTCACCGGCCACCGGGAACGACCAGACGTGCACCTCCGTGGGCGCGTCCGACGCCGTCACCCACACCCGCTCGCCCACGGTGGCGAGCACGCCGCGCACATGCAGTCCCGGAGGCGTCTCCGTGCCACCCGCGCGCAGGCCCGCCGTGTCGGGGTCGACGAGCCGGTGCAGCACGGGCGTGCCGTTCGCGAGGCGGGCCGGGGTGCCGGGGACGAGGTCCAGCCACGGGCTCTCGTGCCGCTCGTCGACCAGGCGGCACTCACCGCTCTCGGGGTCGACCGCCAGGACGCGGGCCGTGCGCTGGTCGCGGGTCTGGAGGGTGATCAGGGGGCCGTGCGCGTCCCAGGAGGCCCGCAGGACGTAGTCGAACGCGGCATCCGTCCACGCGGGCCCGTCGTCGTTCCGAGAGCGTGCAGACGCGTGCTTCCTGGTGTGCTCCGAGGGCTCCGACGCGTGTTCCGGGGCGCGTGCCGACGCGTGCTCCGACGCCTTCGACGGCGTGCGGACGGCGACGCGCGAGCCGTCCGTCCGCAGGAGGTGCAGGGTCGTCTCCGCGTTGTCGGTGCCCGCCGCCGGGTACGGCACCGAGCGCGGCGGCCGCTCCGGGTGCGCCGGATCGGAGAGCCACCAGCGCCGCACGCGCGCGGTGTCCACACGCGTGACCAGAAGGGCGTCGCCGTCCGGCGACCACCAGAACGCCCGGTGCCGGTCCATGGATTCGGCGGCGACGTGATCGGCGAGCCCGTACGTCACCTCGTCGTCCTCGGGCTCGGCCAGGGCCCGGTCGCCCGTGCCGTCGGCGCCGACCACGCGCAGGGCGCCCCCGGTGACGTACGCGACGAGCGAGCCGTCGGGTGAGGGGCGCGGGTCGACCACGGGACCCGGGGTGGCGATCCGGCGCGGCGCGCCGCCGTCCGTACGGACCGTCCACAGCGCGCCCGACACGGCGAAGGCCACCACGCGCGCGTGGTCGTCGGCGGCGAACGACACCACGCCCTGGGATGCCTCCCGCGCGCGTTCCCTGCGCACGCGTTCGGCCTCGGGCACCGGCCCGGCGGCGCCCAGCGCGAGCGGGTCCACGAGCATCCGCTCGCCGCCGGACCGGCCCTCGGCCCCTTCCCCCGCCGCGGCCCCGACTTCGTACAGCCACAGCCTGCTGACCGGGTCGTCGCCCGCCGTGGAGCGCGTGAACAGCACACGGGTGCCGTCCCGCGACACGGTGAGGCCGCGGGGCACCCCGAACGCGTAGCGGTGCGTGCGGGCGAACTGGGCCGGGAGGTCAGGGGAGTTCATGGCGTGACTGTAGGCACCACGGAGGTGGTTCGGGAGGGGGCGGGCGAGGGCGTCGGGGGAGCGGCCGGGGTGTCGGACCTCGGCAGTAACCTGGGGCGATGCTCACCGAAGTCACCGCTGTCCGGTACGTCACGCCGCTGCGTGAGGGCGGATCGCTGCCCGGACTCGTCGAGACCGACGACGGCCACGGCGTGTTCGAGACGTACGTCATGAAGTTCACGGGCGCGGGCCAGGGCCGCAAGACGCTCGTCGCCGAGGTGATCTGCGGGCGCCTCGCCCACCGCCTCGGACTGCGCGTGCCGGGGCTTGCGGGCATCCGGCTCGACCCGGTCCTCGGCCTCGGCGAGCCGGACCAGGAGGTGCAGCAGCTCCTGAAGTCCAGCGGCGGCCTGAACCTGGGCATGGACTACCTGCCGGGTGCCCTCGGCTTCGACCCGCTGGCCTTCGAGGTGGACCCGCTGGAGGCCGGGCGCGTCGTCTGGTTCGACGCGCTGATCAACAACGTGGACCGCTCCTGGCGCAACCCGAACCTCCTGGTGTGGCACGGCGACGTCTGGCTCATCGACCACGGCGCGAGCATGATCTGGCACCACAACTGGCCGACGGCCCGCGCCGCGGCCGACAAGCCGTACGACGCCGCGGACCACGTACTCGCGCGGTACGCCCCCGACCTCGCCGCGGCCGCCGCCGACCTGGCCCCCCGGGTCACCGCGGACCTGCTCGCCGAGGTGACCGCCGACGTGCCCGACGCGTGGCTGGCCGACGAGCCGGGCTTCGACACCCCCGACGAGGTGCGGCGGGCGTACGCGGAGACGCTCCTCCCGCGCGCGGAGAGCATCCACGAACGCATCACCCTGGAAGGCGCCGCGCAGTGACCGAACAGACCGAACAGACCGGGATCACCGAGACGGACGGCGCCCCCGCGCGGGACGTCTTCGAGTACGCGCTGCTGCGCGTCGTGCCGCGCGTGGAGCGCGGCGAGCAGTTCAACGCGGGCGTCGTGCTCTACTGCCGCGCCAAGTCCTACGTGGCCGCCCGCACGCATCTGGACGAGGCGAAGCTGCGCGCCCTGGACCCCGGGGCCGACGCGGCGGGCGTGCGCGCGGCCCTTTCGGCCGTCGAGGGCGTCTGCGCGGGCGGCATCGCGGCCGGGCAGGCGGCGGGCGACGACGCCGGGCGGCGCTTCCGCTGGCTGATCGCGCCACGCTCCACCGTCGTCCAGCCGGGGCCCGTGCACACGGGCCTCACCGCGGACCCCGAGGCCGAGGTGGAGCGCCTGGTCCAGCTGCTGGTGCGCTAGCGGCCGGGGTCTTCGGGGGACGTAATGAGTCACAGTGGCCGGGGGGCCGTTGACACCGGGTGTCAGGGCTTCTAGCGTCTCGTCTGCTGAAGGTACTAAGCGGTCGCTCACTGGGATGCGTGCCGCGGCACCGCACCTCCAGAAGATCCGCACGGCATGAGAGCCGCACCCCAAGGGCGAGGAGAGCCAGCATGTCCACCACTGAGCAGCGTGTCGCGATCGTGACCGGAGCAGCGCGAGGCATCGGCGCGGCGACCGCCGTCCGGCTCGCCGCCGAGGGCCGCGCCGTCGCCGTGCTCGACCTCGACGAGGCCGCCTGCAAGGACACCGTCGCGCAGATCACCGCCGCCGGTGGCAAGGCGATCGCCGTGGGCTGCGACGTGGCCGACGAGGCCCAGGTCGAGGCCGCCGTCACCCGGATCGCCACGGAGCTCGGCGCGCCCACGATCCTGGTCAACAACGCGGGCGTGCTGCGCGACAACCTGCTGTTCAAGATGAGCGCGAGCGACTGGGACACGGTCATGAACGTGCACCTGCGCGGCGCGTTCCTGATGTCCCGCGCCTGTCAGGCGCACATGGTGGACGCGGGCTTCGGCCGGATCGTCAACCTCTCCAGCTCCTCCGCGCTCGGCAACCGCGGCCAGGTGAACTACGCGGCGGCCAAGGCGGGCATGCAGGGCTTCACCAAGACGCTCGCCAAGGAGCTCGGCAAGTTCGGCGTCACCGCCAACTCCGTGGCGCCCGGCTTCATCGCCACCGAGATGACCAAGGCCACCGCCGAGCGCGTCGGCATGGGCTTCGAGGACTTCCAGGCCGCGGCCGCCACCCAGATCCCGGTGCAGCGCGTCGGCACGCCGGAGGACATCGCCAACGCCATCGCCTTCTTCACCGGTGACGCGGCGGGATTCGTGTCCGGGCAGGTCATGTACGTGGCCGGTGGCCCGCTGAACTAGCGGCCCGCCCGACCAGCACCGGACCAAGCGCAAAGGATCAGGACAGATGGCAGTGCAGGACAGCGGCAAGGCGGCGCTCATCACCGGAGCGAGCCGCGGCATCGGCTACGGCATCGCCGAGGCGCTGGTCGCCCGCGGCGACCGCGTGTGCATCACCGGGCGCAACGAGGACGCGCTCAAGGAGGCCGTGGAGAAGCTCGGCGCCGACCGCGTCATCGGCGTCCCGGGCAAGGCCCACGACGAGGCACACCAGGCGGTCGCCGTCGAGCGCGCCATGGAGGCGTTCGGCCGCGTCGACTTCCTCATCAACAACGCCGGTACGAACCCGGTGTTCGGGTCGATGGCCGACATGGACCTGAACGTGGCCCGCAAGGTCTTCGAGACCAATGTGATCTCCGCGCTCGGCTTCGCCCAGCTCACCTGGAAGGCCTGGCAGAGCGAGCACGGCGGCGCGATCGTGAACATCGCCTCCATCGCGGGCGTCGCGCCGTCGCCGTTCATCGGGGCGTACGGCATCAGCAAGGCCGCCATGGTCAATCTGACCCTGCAGCTGGCGCACGAGTTCGCGCCGAAGGTGCGGGTCAACGCCATCGCCCCGGCCGTGGTCAAGACCAAGTTCGCGCAGACGCTCTACGAGGGCCGGGAGGAGGAGGCCGCGGCGGCCTACCCGCTCGGCCGGCTCGGGGTGCCGTCCGACATCGGCGGCGCGGCGGCGTTCCTGACCTCCGAGCAGTCCGACTGGATCACCGGTCAGACGCTTCAGGTCGACGGGGGCATGTTCCTCAACGCGGGCGTCGGCTGACGTAACCGGACATCGGCCGCCGGAACCGGATGAACCTTGAAGAAGGCCGGGAATTCCCTGCGTACGTGACGTTCTCCCGCATGAAGTGCCCCGTCGGTGAGCCTGGTTGGCACGGCGGGGCACTGCGGTATGGTCTGCCGATCCATGGCACGGCAGACCGAGGAGCGTGCACGTGTTCAGAAGAGTTCCCCCGCGTCGTCGGCGGCCGGTCACCCTGCTCGCGTCCCTGTCCCTCGTCGCCGGCTGCGGTGTGCTGTCCTCCGAGGGCTCGGACGGCGGGGACACCATCACCGTCGGTACGACGAGTGCGCCGAGCACCCTCGATCCGGCCGCGGCCTACGACGGCTCCTGGGAGCTGTACCGGAATATCTTCCAGACGCTCCTGAGCTTCCCCTCCGGCGCCACCGAGCCCCAGCCCGACGCGGCGGAGCGCTGCCGGTTCACCGACAGCAGCAGCATGGTCTACACGTGTACGTTGCGCGCGGGCCTGAAGTTCTCCGACGGCCACGAGCTGGACGCGCGGGCCGTGAAGTTCTCCATCGACCGGATGCGGCGCATCGACGTCAAGGGCGGCCCGGCCGGACTTCTGGGCGCGCTGCGGACCGTGGAGACCAAGGGGGACAGGACCGTCGTCTTCCGGCTGCGCAAGCCCGACGCCACGTTCCCGCTCGTCCTCGCCACCCCGGCCATGTCGATCGTCGACCCCCGCGAGTACCCGGCCGACAAAATACGCGAGGGCGACGAGATCACCGGCTCCGGGCCGTACACCCTTGACTCCTACCAGGCCGGCGACCGGGCCGAACTCGCCAGGAACAGCCACTACGAAGGCGCGGCCAACCGCAAGAACGACGCCGTGACCATCCGCTACTTCCGCGACTCCGACTCCATGGTCGAGGCACTGCGTGACAAGGACCTCGACGTCACCTTCCGCGGTCTCGCGGCGCGGGACATCGTGGCGCAGCAGGGCCCGGACAAGGAGGACGACATCCGGCTCGTCGAGGGCGCGGGCACCGAGATCCGCTACCTGGTGTTCAACCCGAAGGACCGGTGGGCGCGCAAGCCCGCCGTGCGCAAGGCGTTCGCCCAGGTCCTCGACCGCGGCGCGGTCGCCCACAAGGTCTACAAGGACACCGTGGAGCCGCTGTACTCGATGGTCCCGCGCGGTGTCACCGGACACGGCACGAGCTTCTTCGACGTCTACGGCAACCCGAGCGTGGCCAAGGCGCGGCAGATCCTGGCGGCGGCGGGCATCACCGAGCCCGTACCGCTCACGCTCTGGTACACGACCGACCGCTACGGCTCGGCCACCGAGCCGGAGTTCGCCGAGATCAAACGGCAGCTGGAGACCTCCGGCCTGTTCAAGGTCACGATCAAGGGGCGGCCGTGGAAGGAGTTCGACGCGGCCTACAAGCGCGGGGAGTACCCGGTCTTCGGGCGCGGCTGGTTCCCGGACTTCCCGGACGCGGACAACTTCATCGCGCCGTTCGTGGGCGAGCGCAACGTCCACAACATTCCCTACCCGTCGCGGGAACTCACCGACGACCTGCTGCCGCGCTCGCGCCGCGAGGCCGACCGGAGCAACGTCGTGGACCAGTTCGAAGAGGCCCAGCGGGTCCTCGTCGACGACGTGCGGCTCCTACCGGTGTGGCAGGGCAAGCAGTACGTCATGGCGAGCGAGGAGATCTCGGGCGCCGAGCGGGCCCTCGACCCCTCGGCGATCATGATGATGTGGGAGCTGGGGCGGAAGACGAGCTGGTAGGCGGCGGTTTCCCCGCGGGCGCGGAGTCGAGGGCGGTGGATTGTCAGTGGCCGCCGGTAGGTTCTGTGGTGCAGAACTGAACGCACCCCGGAGGTTGTTGACGTGACCGACATCGCCATGCTGCCCGCGTCCTGGCGCGGAGTCCTCGGCGAGGAACTGCAGAAGCCCTACTTCAAGGAGCTCACCGAGTTCGTCGAGGAGGAGCGTGCGAAGGGCCCGGTCTTCCCGCCGCGCGACGAGGTGTTCGCCGCACTGGACGCGACGCCGTTCGACCGGGTGAAGGTCCTCGTCCTCGGCCAGGACCCGTATCACGGCGAGGGCCAGGGCCATGGCCTGTGCTTCTCGGTCCGCCCCGGGGTGAAGACCCCGCCCTCGCTCCGGAACATCTACAAGGAGATGAAGGAGGACATCGGCCTCCCCGTGCCGGACAACGGCTATCTGATGCCGTGGGCCCAGCAGGGCGTGCTGCTCCTGAACGCGGTCCTGACGGTCCGCTCCGGCGAGGCCAACTCCCACAAGGGCAAGGGCTGGGAGAAGTTCACCGACGCGGTGATCCGCGCGGTGGCCGAGCGGCCGGACCCGGCGGTCTTCGTCCTGTGGGGCAACTACGCCCAGAAGAAGCTGCCCCTCATCGACGCCGAGCGGCACGTCGTCGTCAAGGGCGCGCACCCCTCGCCGCTGTCCGCGAAGAAGTTCTTCGGCTCCCGCCCCTTCACGCAGATCGACGAGGCGGTCGCGGCCCAGGGGCACGAGTCCATCGACTGGCGCATCCCCGACCTGGGCTGAGCAGGCGGGAGCGCCCCGCGTCGCACCGCGCCTGACCGCGATTGTCAGTGGTGGCCGCTAGCGTCGGAATCGACTGGCAATCGACGGACAGCTGACGACGGACTGACGCCGGACCTGCCGCGGGCCCCGACCGGCCCGCGGCATGTCCGGCGGACGCGGAGGGCGACGCGGTGGCGGAGCGGCAGGAACAGACGACGGACGACGAAGACGCCATGATGACCCGGATCGGGCAGGCGGTCATGCTCCAGCACGCGGGCGACCGCGAGGAGGCGAGGACGCGTTTCCTCGTGCTCTGGTCGGAGATCGGCGAGGAGGGCGACGCCCTGCACCGCTGCACCCTCGCGCACTACATGGCCGACACCCAGGACGACCCGGCCGACGAACTGGCCTGGGACCTCAGGGCGTTGTCGGCGGCCCACGAGCTGACGGACGAACGCGTCGGCGCGCACCACCAGTCCCTGGCGGTGCGTGGGTTCTACCCCTCGCTGCACCTCAACCTGGCCGCGGACTATGTGAAGCTCGCCCGCCCCGAGGCGGCCCGCAGCCATCTGCGACTGGCCCGCGGCGCGGTGGGCGCGCTCGGCGACGACGGCTATGGGGACGGCATCAGGGCGGCACTGGACCGCCTGGAGGCGCAGGTGGGGGAGGGGGCGGTCGAGGAGTAGCGGCCCGGCCGGACCGGGTTGGCCCCTTCGGGGCTGGTCGGGGCTGGTCGGGGTCGGTCGGGGGCTCGGGCAGGCTCGGCCGAGGGCTCGCCTCCTGTCAACGCCCGTACGCCGCCCGGCAGATGGCCGCCTCCCGGCTGTCCGGCTCCCAGCCCCCGTGCGCGCGGCCGAGTGCGCACAGGTCGGCCTCGGCGCGGACGGGCGGCGGCACGTCCGACCGGGGCGCCTTCCCCTCGTCGGGGCCGGGGTCCTGCGGGCGGCCGTCACGGCGGTGCGGGGGCGGGTCCGAGTGTCCCCCGTGCTCGTCCGGGTCGCGCGCGGTGGCGTCGTCGCTGGGCGAGGGCGACGTGGCCGAGGGGCGGTCGGACGCGGTGGCCTTCGCCCGCGGGGGCGCGGTACGGGACGGCGTGCCCGCCGGGCCGCCGCGCTCCAGCGAGTCGCGCGCCGGGGCCTGCACCACCAGCGGTGGCCGACTCGACGGTCCCCGGGCGGGTGTCGCCGGGCCCGCGGACACCGCGCCCCGACCGGACGTCCGCTCCACCCCCATGCACCCGGAGAGAGTCAGCACGGCCACGGACGTGGACACAAGGAGCACCGAAGTGGTCACCGAGGTGGTCGTCGATCGCTGCACCCGCGCCACTCTGCTGCCCCCGGCGCACCCCGGGGCGCCGAACGTCCCCGCATGCCCCGCACGGGTGACACCGGCGGGCGCTGCCCGACGACGGTCCTCGCCCTGAGCCGCGTCCGACAACAGCTCCGCTCCAAGCCCCGCCCCGACGGCAACCCCGCCCTATGCCCCGCCCCGACGGCAGCCCTCCGCCCTCTGCCCTATGCCCCGCCCCGCGCGTCCCCGTCGAGCATCCCCCGCAGCAACTCCCCGAACCCTTCCCGCAGTTCGTCCACCGTCGGCGCTGTCGCGTGGTACGAACCCGCGACGCACGAGAACATCATGCCGTCGCACCACGCCACCAGGGACAGCGTGTGCCGCTCCGCTTCCTTGGAGCCCGCGGCGACCATCAGCTCCCGCAGCGGCTCCCGGAACTGGGCGCCCGCCGAGTCGTAGTACGACCGCAGTTCGGGGCGCCGGGTCGCCTCCAGGGCCAGTTCGTAGCGGGACAGGAGCAGGCCGCGGTGGTCGTCGCCGGTGAGGAAGCGGTGCAGGGCCACGGCCAGGCCGGAGACCAGGGTGTCGCGGTCGCCCGCCGGGTCCGGCAGCTCGCTCGGGGTGAGGACGTCGTTCTCGCGCTCGGCCTGCCGTCGGACCGCGGCCTCCAGGAGGGCGAGCCGGGTGCGGGCGTGATTCGACGTCGACCCCGGAGGGAGGCCCGCGGCCTCGTCGACGGCCCGGTGGGTGAGGCCGCGCATACCGCGCTCGGCGAGCAGGGAGAGGGCGGTGTCGGCGATGAGTTCGGTGCGGGCTGTCCCCGTGGCGCGTACAGGCATGCGGTCCAGCCTACCGTTCGTACTACAGATGTAGTAGCGTCGAACGCGGGCACTACACCTGTAGTTTCCGTCGGTGGTGCCTTCGCCAAGTATGCGCGCGACAAGGAGAGGTCATGCCCGGAACAGCGAAATCTCCCGAGCCCCACGCCGTCGTCATAGGCGGTGGGATCGGTGGGCTGACCGCCGCCATCGGTCTGTCCAAGGCCGGCTGGCGGGTCACCGTCCTGGAGCGCGCCGAGTCCCTGAAACCCGTCGGCTCCGGCATCGGCCTCGCGCCCAACGCCCAGCGCGCCCTGGACGTGCTCGGCCTCGGGGACCGGGTGCGCGACCTGGCCGCGTGGCAGGGGGCGGGCGGAGTGCGCGCGCAGGACGGGCGTTGGATCGTGCGGACCAGCGCGGCCGCGACGGCACGGCGGTTCGGCGGCACACTGGTGCTCCTGCACCGCGCGACACTGGTCGACCTGCTCGTCGCCGCACTGCCCGCGCGCTGCCTGCGCACCGGCGTCGACGCCCGCCTCGCCGACCGCGGCGGCCCCGGCCGCAGGGCCCTCGTCGCGACTCCCGACGGCGACATCGAGGCCGACCTCGTGATCGGCGCCGACGGCATCAACTCCGCCGTCAGGACAGCCCTGTTCCCCGCGCACCCCGCGCCCGTGTACACCGGATTCACCGCCTGGCGGCTCGTCGTGCCCGCGCCCGAACGCCCCTTCGCGCCGCACGAGACCTGGGGGCGCGGCGGCGTCTGGGGCACCCAGCCGCTCAAGGACGGCCGGGTGTACGCGTACGCCACCGCGCTCCTCCCCGAGGGCGGGCGCGCCCCCGACAACGAGAAGGCCGAGCTGGAGCGGCGCTTCGCGCACTGGCACGACCCGATCCCCGGGATCATCGCCGCCGCCCGCCCCGAGGACGTCCTGCGCAACGACGTGCGCCACCTGATCGACCCGCTGCCCGCCCACCACCGCGGCCGGACCGTCCTCATCGGCGACGCCGCGCACGCCATGGCGCCCACCCTCGGCCAGGGCGGCAACCAGGCCATCGAGGACGCCGTCGTGCTCGCCCACCACGCGGCGCCGCACGCCGACCTCTTCGCGGGCCTGGCCGCCTACAGCGCGGTACGCGTGCCGCGGACCACGGCGATCGTGCGCCAGGCCGCCCGCGCCGCCCGCCTCAACCACGTCACCAGCGGCCCCCTGCGGGCGGTGCGCGACACCCTGGTGCGGACGGCGTCCCGGCTCGGCCCGGACATGATCATGCGGGGCTTCGCCCCCATCGCCGACTGGCGGCCGCCCCAGCCCCCGTATGCTGCGGGAACAGGCTCGGGGGCGCAGGAGCGTGAACCGGCACGACGGTAGGGAGACAGTGGTGAAGGTCGGCTGCATCGGACTCGGCGACATCGCACAGAAGGCGTACCTCCCGGTGCTCGCCGCGCAGCCCGGCGTCGAACTGCACCTCCAGACCCGCACCCCCGCCACCCTGGAGCGCGTCGCCGACGTCCACCACGTGCCCCGGGAGCGCCGCCACACCGACCTGGACTCGCTGCTCGCCCAGGGCCTGGACGCGGCCTTCGTGCACGCGCCCACCGCCGTCCACCCCGAGATCGTCGGCCGGCTCCTGGAGGCCGGGGTCGCGACGTACGTGGACAAGCCCATCGCGTACGAACTCGCCGACTCCGAGCGCCTCGTGGAGCTGGCCGAGGAGCGCGGCGTCAGCCTCACCGTCGGCTTCAACCGCCGCTACGCCCCCGGCTACGCCCAGTGCGTCGAGCACCCGCGCGAGCTCATCCTGATGCAGAAGAACCGCGTGGGGCTGCCGGAGGACCCGCGCACCATGATCCTCGACGACTTCATCCACGTCGTCGACACCCTGCGCTTCCTCGTGCCCGGCCAGATCGACGACGTGAGCGTGCGCGGCCGGGTCGAGAACGGCCTGCTCGAACACGTCGTGCTGCAGCTCGGGGGCGCCGGGTTCACCGCGATCGGCGTGATGAACCGGCTGAGCGGGTCCACCGAGGAGGTCCTCGAGGTCTCGGGCCAGGACACCAAGCGGCAGGTCCTGAACCTCGCCGACGTCGTCGACCACAAGGGCCAGCCCACCGTGCGGCGGCGCGGCGACTGGGTGCCGGTGGCGCGGCAGCGCGGCATCGAGCAGGTCGTGCTCGCCTTCCTCGACTCCGTGCGCGCGGGCAAGGTGCTCAGCGCGCGGGACGCGCTGGCGACCCATGAGCTGTGCGAGCGGGTGGTGAGGGCCGTTCAGGAGCAGGCCTCCTGAACGCCCGCGCGCCCTCCGCCGCGCACAGCAGGGCGAGCACGACGAGAGCCGTGTGCACCGGCCAGTCGCCGAACCGCACGTACGGGGTGGTGCCGGTGGCGAGCGGGACTTCGTACTCCGCGGTGCTCGACGCCGACGTGCCGAGGGGCGCGCCGACGCGGTCACCGCTCGGGCCGTAGACGGCCGAGACGCCGGTGAGGGTGGCGTGCACCATGGGGCGGCCGGTCTCGGCGGCCCGCACCGCCGCGAGCGAGGCGTGCTGCTCGGGCGCCCAGCTGTGCTGGAACGTCGACGTGGCGGACTGGGCGAGCAGCAGCTGCGCGCCCTCGCGGGTGAGGTGGCGGCTCATGTCGGGGAAGGCCGACTCGAAGCACACCAGCGGTCCGACCCGCAGCCCTTGCCCTCGCCCTTGGCCGATGGTCATGACGACGGGCCGGTCCCCGCGCCTGCGGTCCTCGCCCGCGGCCTTGCCGACGGAGGTCGCCCAGCCGAGCAGGGAGCGGGCGGGCACGTACTCGCCGAAGGGCACCAGACGCATCTTGTCGTAGCGGTCGCCCGTCGGCCCCTTGGGGCCGACCAGCACCGAACTCTTGAAGATGCCCGGCCGGTCCGAGCGGCGCGCGTCGACGTTCACCAGGATGTCGGCGCCGACCTGCCGGGACAGCGCGGTGATCCGCCGGGCCAGATCGGGCCGTTCGGTCAGGTCGTGGCCCACGCTGCTCTCGCCCCACACGACGAGGTCCAGATCGCGGCCCGCCAGGGAGCGGGTCAGGCTCTCCTCGCGGGCGAACCGCTGGCCGGCGCTGTCGATGCCGTTCATGACGCCGGGCTGGACGACGGCGACACGGACGTGGCCCGCGGGCTCGGGGCGCGGGGACCAGGTCCAGGCCGCAGTGGTGGCCGCGCCGACGGCGACGAGACCGGCGACGGCGGGGACCCGGGCGCCGCGGTGCGCGACGAGCACGGCGACGCCCGTGTTCACGGCCACGACCAGGGCGCTGACCAGCCAGACCCCGCCGACCGAAGCGAGGCGCAGCGCGGGCTCGACCTGCCACTGGCTGGAGCCCAGCAGCCCCCAGGGCCCGCCGAGTCCCTCCCAGGACCGCACCAGCTCCACCATCAGCCAGCCGGAGGGAAGGACGAGCAGCGCGGCGGCGGCGCGCCCGGAGGAGGGCGTGCCGCCGAGGAGATGGCGTACGAGCCAGCCCCACGGCGCCCAGAGCAGGCCGAGGAGCGCGGCGATGACCAGCGTGAACACATGCAGACTCGGCAGCAGCCAGTGGTGCACGGCGACCATGAAGCCGAGCCCGCCGAGCCAGCCGTCGAGGGCCGCGCGGCGGCCGGTCGGGGCGGAGCGGGCGAGGAGGAGCCACGGCACGAGCGCGACGTACGCGAACCACCACCAGGAGGGCGCGGGGAACGCCAGGGCGGGCAGGGCGCCGCACAGGGCGGCGATGACCCCGCGCTGCCACGGCGAGGCGAGATCGGCGCCCCGCCACGGGGCGGTGCGCTGCCCCGGGGTGCTACGGGCCGTACGCCGCCAGGGAGTCGCCTCCGCCCACCGCGGCCACCGTGGCACCCATCGGTGCCGCCGCTTGCTGCCGAGTTCGTCCATGCAGCGCGCCTTTCTGCCCCGATCCGTCCGACGCGGCCAGTGCCCCCCGCCGTCGTACGTTCAGTGTGCGCGCCCCTGACGATCTAGGACAGGGGGCGCCTGGTTCATGTAACCGGGTCGGACCAGTGCTGTCTGCGCCACTTCTCCTGGACGACGACTTGACGCAGCCGCCAGCCGTTGTGGGTGCGGACGGCGGTGAAGGCGTAGCGCCCGCCGCATTCGAAGTCGGGCGCGGCGTTGTCGGAGCTTTTCGCCTTGTCGGCGAACCGCATGGGGTTGGCGTAGTCGGCCTGTATCCGGGCGGTGTCGCCGACGTCCTGGTCGCGGACGTCGAAGTGGATCCTGCGGTTGACGATGAGGTGCTGGCGTACCGCGAAGACCCGAAGGGACTCCGTGAGCCAGTCGGCGACCTCGGACGCGGGTCCTTCGATGCCGCCCGCCGAGCGGTAGTCGGCGCGTCCGTCGGGTGCGAAGAGCCGACGGTAGGCGTCCCAGTCGCCGTCGTCGACGGTGATGGCGTAGTCGGTGATGAGAGTGTCGATGGCCAACCGGTCAAGGACTGCGGCGAGTTCCACGCGCTGCGTCATCTGATCAGTCTTGGGCACCGGGGGTTGCGGAGCCAAGAGGCCGGGCGCGAGTCGTTGTGCCGCGGGGGGCCGGGGTGGCTCGATGTGTCCGTCCGGGCCGGTGGGAAGAGGGTGCGCGCGAGCGGGTCGGGATTGCTCGCGCGCGGTGAGGAATTCCTCGGTGGAGGGCGGACCTCCGGTGCGATGGGGCCGATGGACGGCTCACGTGCGGAAGATGCGTGCGTACTGCCCCCGTTGTGCGCCGCTTACGCGGCCTGCACGATCTCCGCGCGTACCGCCTCGGCCCACTCGGTCACCAACTGCTCGTACTCCCGGCGCTGTTCGACGGAGAGGCGGCCGCCCGCACGAAGCCACAGGCCGCGTATCCGCTCGTTCAACTCGGCCGACGACCGCACGGAACCATGGGGTTGAGGGGTGAGGGGCATGACGTCAAGCCTAGGGGATAGTCCAGACAATCGGAACTGTCAGCTACCGCACACCTGCGGCATGTGATCGCGCCGGGGCGCCGCAAGGCGCGCGCGTCCGGCGCGAGTTGGAGTAGGTGCGCTGGTCAGCGGGGCGGAGGAGGGTTGTTGAGTCCGGTTGGGGCGCGGGTCCACGGTCTCGGGCAGTGATGGACGGCACGATTCCGTACGCCACTTGGCGCGTCGGGTGCCCGCGTTCGGTGATGCCGCCGTCGGACAGCGGCATCACCGGTACTGGACCGGGGCCCGGCGTGCGTCAGGCGGCGCTCGGCCGGATGCGGTGTGCCGTGAGGACCCCGGCGGCCGCGAGTGCGGCGGTGAGGGCGAAGGTCACCGTCAGGGCGAGGGACACCGAGCCGCCGTGGGCCGCGGACAGGGCGACGGCGGCGCCGCCGAGGCCGCTGAGGACCGCCACCGCGAGGGTCTGGGCGAGCTGCATCGAGCCGCTGGCCTCGCCCTGCCGGTCGGCCGGGGCCTGCTCCATGGCGTCGGTGGTCGCCGCGTTGAAGGCGACGCCCATGCCTGCGCCGCCGATGGCCCAGCCCGCCACGGCCGTCAGGGCGGGCACCGCGTCGACCAGGACGCCGAGCGCCATCACGGCGATCCCCAGGAGCAGGACCGCGAACCCGGCGGCGATCGGCACGGCCCGCGACCGCCCGCTCCACCGGCTGTCGGCCCGGCCCTGCCACGCCGCCCCGAGCACCCAGGTGATCGCGCCCGCCGAGAGCCCCAACCCGGCTTCCGTGGCGCTCAGTTCGCGCAGCCGGACCAGGCCGAGGGGCAGGAACGCCTCGCTGCCGAAGTAGGCGCCGCAGAGCAGGAAGCGCAGGACGACACCGGTGGGAACGCCGCGGCGCACGGACAGCGTGCCCGCCGGTGTGACCCGGCGCAGCGCCAGCACGGCCGTGGTGGCGCCCGCGGCGGCCAGGGGGATCAGGAGGGCGAGTTGGCGCAGTTGGAGGCCCGCGAGGAGGAGGCCGGTCCCGGCGGCTAGCAGGACGCTGCGGGCGACGGGGGTGGACCACCAGGGGGTCGTTCCGGAGGCCGGGGCCGCGGTCGAGGCCGGGCTCCCGGGGCGGCCGATGCGGCGCAGCTGCGGCAGCGCGAGTGCCGCCGCGGCCGCGATCAGGGGCAGCAGCAGCACGAACACGCCGCGCCAGGACACATGGTCGGAGATCACGGCCGCGATGCTCGGCCCCACCAGGGACGGCACGGTCCAGGCGCCGGAGACCAGGGCGAACATGCGCGCCCGCAGGCCCTGCGGATAGGCCAGCGCGATGGCGGTGTACGCGAGCGCCATGACCGCCCCGACCCCGAGCCCCTGGAGGAACCGCCCGGCCAGGAACACCGGCCAGTTGGGCGCGGCCCCGGCGAGCGCGCAGCCGACGGCGAAGACCACGAGGCCGAGGGCGAGCGGGCGGGCCGGACCGCGGCGGTCGGCGGCGACGCCCGCGGCGACGGTGCCGATGAGGTTGGCCAGCATCAGGGCGGACAGGCCCCAGCCGTACGCGTGGAGTCCGCCGAGGCTGCCCGCGATCTCGGGCAGCACGGTGGCGACCCCCATCGACTCGAAGGCCACGAGCCCGACGGAGAGCACGATGCCCCAGGTGAGGGCGGAGTAGGGGGCGCGGAAGGCGCTCTCGGGGCGGGCGCCGGGCGCGGGCGCCCGCCGCGTACGCGGCACGGACGGGTCCTGGGCGGGCGACTCCGGGGTGGGCGACTCCTGGCCGGATGGCTCCCGCCCGGATGGCTCCTGCCCCCGCGGTTCCTGCGTGGTCGCTTCCTGCTCGGACGGCAAGGTCGACCCTCCTTCTTACGTTTCGATCCGGAACGGAACGAAAGTAGATGCTACCTATACTGACCGGCATGGCAACCCCCGAGTCCGTGGCCCCCGCCGCTCGTTCCGCCCGTGAGACCGGCCGGACGGGGCGGCCCCGCGACGCCCGGCTCGACGAGGCCATCCTGGAAGCGACGCTGGCGCTCCTGGAGGAGTCCGGTTACCCGAACCTGACGATGGAGGCCGTCGCCCGCCGCGCCGGCACGACCAAACCGGCCATCCGCCGCCGCTGGCCGTCCCGGCAGCACCTGGTCATCGCCGCGCTCGCGGAGACCGTGGGCACCGCGCCCACCCCCGACACCGGCTGCACGCACTGCGACCTGATCCTCGGCGTCGAGACCCTGAGCCAGGCGTTCGGCGGCACGCTGGGACGCAGGACGCTGCCCGCCCTCGTGGCCGAACTGGCCGACGACCCGGAGCTGGACCGCGTCTTCACCGAGACGCTCTTCCGCCCCCGCAGGGCCACGACCGAGGCGGCGCTGCGCCGGGGCATCGAGCGGGGCGACATCCGGCCCGACGCCGACATCGACCTGCTCCTGGACATGCTCGGCGCCACCACGTACCACCGCGTGCTCTTCGGGCACCTGCCGGTGACGGACTCGCTGGCCCACGACGTCGTGATGGTGCTCATGGAGGGTGCGGCGACGCCGCGCTGGCGCGGCCACTACCAGCAGCAGCACCAGGACGACCCGCGCCCGGGCGGGCCGACCGGCTGAGCCTCAGGCGCGCAGTGCCTGGAGCAGTTGGCGCAGCGGCGGGCCCGGCGGTCCCGGCAACACGGCGAGGGACGTGGTGAGTTCGGGCGCGGCGAGGCGTCGTACGGCCACGTGGGGCACCGGCGGCAGCCCCGTCACCTCGTAGAAGACCGTCCAGGACGGGGCGTCGGCCCGCTGCTCGGCCAAGCCGGTCAGGGTCTCCTGGAGCGTGGTGAACGGCGGACCGAGCGGCGGCTCCACCCCGGCGGCCCGCAGCGCGCCGGTCACCAGGTCGTGGAAGGGCGGGTTGTGCTCGCGCGGGGCCAGGCGCAGCGGGAGGTCCGCCAGCTGGTCGAGGCGTAGGGGCGGGGCGCCCGTCGGGGCGAGGGCGGACGCGGAGTCCGGTCCGCCGCCGTGCGGGGCCGCCGCCGGGTGGTCCTCGGGCAGCGCCGCGTACAGCGGATCCCGCCACACCGGAAGGAGTTCCAGCCCCGGCGCCGTCGTCGCCGCCCGCACCAGCGCCGCGTCCAGCTCGCCGGAACGCACCGCCGCGAGCCGTTCGGTGAGGGGCAGTCGGCGCAGCCGCACCCGGAGCCGGGGAGCCGCGCGCCGCAGCTCGTCGAGGAGACGGTACGTCCGGTCGCCCGGCCCCTGGACGGTGCCGAGGCGGAGCAGCCCCTCGTCGCCGGACGCGATGTCGGCGGCGACCTGCCGGGTGCGCCGGGCCGCGGCGAGCACGGCACGGGCCTCGGGCAGCAGCCGCTCGCCCGCGCTGGAGAGGCGGACGTGCCGCGTGGACCGGTCGAACAGCGTGACGCCCAGCTCGCGTTCCAGCCGGCGGACCTGCTGGCTGACCGCCGACTGCACGATGCCGAGCCGCTCGGCGGCCCGGCCGAAGCCGCCCGTGTCGGCCACGGCGGCGAAGTACTGGAGCTGGCGCAGTTCCACGGGTTCCTCCTGCGGCGCCGATTCATCACGATCGGTGATTTCTGCAGGGAACAACTGCTTCTGGTTCGCGGCTTCTTCCCCGGATCGAATGGGAGCTACGGAGAAGGCCGCCCGGTCTCGTCGCCCCGCGCGACGGGACCGGAAGAGAGGAGCACACGGACCATGACGCAGCAGGCGACCCCGGACACCCCGGCAGCCCCGGACAGGCCCGGCGCCCTCGTGGTGCGGGCCGGGTCCGCCGAGCACGTGCCCCTTCCGCACGGCGGCGGCTTCGACCTGCTGGCCGACGGCGCGGACACCGGCGGCGCCCTCGGAGCCAACCGGCTGACCCTCGGCGCGGGCGCGGACGGCGCGCGGCCGCACTTCCACGCGCGGTCGACGGAGCTGTTCCACGTACTCGACGGGGCCGTGGAGTTCTCCCTGGACGGCGGGATGACGACGGTGACCCGCGGGGGTCTCGTCGTCATCCCGCCCGGGATGCCGCACGCGTTCGGCGCGGCGCCCGGTACGACCGCCGAACTGCTCGCGGTCCTGACACCGGGGGTCGACCGGTTCGGCTACTTCCGTGCCCTCGGCCGCATACAGCACGGCCTGGACACGTTCGACAGCCTCCTGCCCGAACAGGACCGGTACGACGTGCACTTCGTCGGCGGCGCGGACGCCGCCGCCTGGGACGCGGCGCGCGGCCGGGCTACGCCGGGTCGCGCACCGTCCCGGTGACCGTCGGGCCGAAGTGCGGCTCCCACGACTGGTCGTAGGTGAGCAGCCGCAGCCGCACGGTTTCCTTCGACTCCCGCACCCGGTCCTTGACGGTGGGCACGGACACCTCGACGCTGCGCTTGCCCGCGGCGATGCCCGCCGGGACGTAGGGCATCTCCGACACCTTGGACAGACGGCGTGCCGGGTTCGGCGACCGGTCGAAGGTGTCCTTCAGCCAGCGCTTGTCGACGTCCTTGGTGGACAGTTCGGTGCCGCTGGTCACCCGGCGGAGCTCGAATGCGGCCTCGATGTCGGTGTCGGCCGTCTCGGACAGCGTGACGCGCCACTTGAGGGCCTTGCCCTCGGTGACCCGGTCCGCGACCGGCTTCACGCTGACCTTGGGCATCGGGTCGTCGTTGCGCACGAGCACACCGCCCTGGTGGGAGCCGACCACCGCGCCGCTGACCGCCTTGGCCATGACCTCGTGGGAGGTGTCGGTGCCGTAGCGCTTGTCGCCCCGCACGGTGACGGGCACCTCGACGGCGTCGCCGCCCGGGCGCACCGTGACGGTCCTGCTCGTGGTCTTGTGCGTACGCGGGTCGGTCACGAAGAGACGGACCTTGCCGGTGCCGTGCCCGGAGACCTGGACCGGCACCCGGTACTCGCGCACCCCGGAGTCACCCTCGTCGACCTTGAGCCGGCCGATGTCGACCCGCGCGAGGTCGGCGGTCCCGGCGTCCGGAGTGCCCGGGCGCCAACCCCACGCGTCCATCAGCCAGGCACGCCCGGACCGGTTCCGCGGGGTCAGCTCCAGCGACGTGACCTGCTTGAGGTCGAGTCCGGCGCGGGCGGCCGCGGACAGCGGTACGCGCACCTCGCGCCCCCAGTAGGAGGCGGTCATCTCGGTGCCCGGAAGGCCGTCCACGCTGACCTGGCCGAGCTTCGCCCGGTGGCCCGAGGCGTCGGTGACGGTGACGTCGAGGCGGGTGCCCTTGGTGTTGGGCGGCACGATCACGCGCAGGGCCAGCTTGTCGGCGCCCGCGAGGGACACCGGCTTCTTCGGTCGGACCTTCGTCGGGGTGCCGGACTGCGTCCAGCGCATCGCGACCGCGTGGCGTCCCGCCTCCGGCGAGGGGCCCCAGGCCGCGAAGTGCGGCGAGGCGCCGCGCACGTCGGGGGCGAGGCAGGAGCGGGACGCCTTGCGGTCCACCTGGGCGCACAGCCGTCCGCCGGTCACGGCGAGCGAGGAGCTCGGCACGAACGCGGGGGTGCGGTTGCCGCCGACGGCGTGGGTGAGCACGCGCGCGGGCTTCGCCGAGGGAGCGCGGCGGCCGGCGCCGTCGAGCAGCGGGCGCACCCGGTCGTCACCGTCGACGAAGAGCCGGGCCGCCGCCGCGATGTACGTGGAGCCCGCCTTCTGCTGCTGCTTGGCGGTCAGACGCGTGTCCTTGCCCTTGGCGCACACCGCGTCGGGCCTGCTGCCGGAGCTGAAGTCGTCGTTCGCGGGCGCCTTGGCCTGCCCCGGCGTCCACTCGCTGTTGAAGAAGTTGTGGTTGGCGCCGACCACGTAGACCGCGCTGTGCAGGGCCGTGCCACGGCTGACGCCGCGCGTCCCGTCGGCGTAGATCTGGCCCTGGAGGTCGGACACGTCACCGTCGCAGCCCGGCAGGACGGTCATCGACGGCACGTCCGGCACCGGGTTCTGGCCGAAGATCGTGGGGCCGATCAGGACGGTGCCGCGGATGTTCCAGCGCGCCGGGCCGGGAGCCCCGTCCTCGGCCGCGGGCGGCGGGGCCAGGCTGTCGAGCGCGGCGCGGTTGACGCCCTCGCCGCCCCGGGAGTGGCCCACGAGCAGGACGCGGGACAGGTCGGCGGGCGCGGTGGCGCGCACGGCCGCGGGCACGTCGCCGCGGCCCGCGGCCCAGTCGGCCCAGCGGCCCAGGTGCTGACGCACCAGCGAGGAGCGGGCCTCGGCGCCGCCGTCCTCGGCCACGTCGTCCTGGCCGTTGATGCCGTTGGCGGCGATCGACACCGTCACGTAGCCCTGCGAGGCGAGCAGCTTCTGGTCGTGCAGATAGCCGCGGTGGCTCGGCACCGGCTTCATGCCGCCCTTGCAGGGCCAGCCGCCGTCCTGGTCGCCGCGGGCGTTGTAGCAGGTGTAGTGGCGGCCGTGCAGGAACAGTGCGAGCGGCCGCTTGCCCGGGGCGTCGACCGGCCCGACCACGGTGCCGCGCATCTCCACCGGCGCGCGGAAGCCGGGCAGGCGCACCGACTTCTGGGTGTACTCACCGCTCACCGTGCGGTACTTGCCCGGCACGCCAGGGTCGACGCGGTTCGCGGGCAGCGGGGCCGACTCCTCGGCGGAGGCGGCGGGCGGCGAGATCCGCGGCGCGTCCTTGGCGCCCTCGTCCAGACGCCGGCCGCCGGCCTGCGCCCGCAGTTCCGCGGCGGGACCGACGTGCGTGTCGTCGAGCCGCAGCCGGAAGGTCCGCTGGTCGTCGTGGGGCACGGGGACGCCGAGGAGCCGGTCGCCGGAGTAGAACTCGACCCGGGAGTCGCCCATCGGCACCGTCTCCGGGGCGTGCCAGACCAGCTCCTTGCGGGCGCCGGAACCGTCGACCCGCCATCCCTTGGGCAGTTGGCCCTCGGTCTCTCCCGGCGGTGTGGGGTCTTCCGGCGACGTGGCGGGTCTCGGTGAAGCGGGCGGTATTCGGTCGGCGGACGGCTGCGCGTGCGCGAGGCCCGGCACCCCCACCGCCAGCGCGAGGACCGCCGCGGCGGCGGTCACCGAGCGCGGGACATGGATCAAGACATTCCTCCGGTTTCATCCTGTTCGTCAGTCACCCCGGATCCCTGAAGAGATCACTGGGCCCCGGACCTGGAGGATGACAACGCGCGTACCGGGGTTGCCTCGTGTCGCGCTCTTCACTGGTCCGCACTTGTCCGCGCGACCGGTCCGTACGTGTCCACGCGACGGGTCCGCACTTGTCCGCGCACCCGTCCGCCGCGCATCATGCGGACATGGTTGATCATGAATTCGAGGCCCTGACCGCGATCCGGCTGGCCGCGTACTCCCGGGCCGACCAGAACGAGATACTCGGCGACGGCGCCGACCCGTTCGGCGTCGCGGAGACCGGCCTGACGTGGCTGCCCAAGGAGGAGCACTTCGGCGTCAGGTCTCAGACGGGCCGACTCGTGGCCCACGCGGGCCTGTTGAGGCTGCCGCTCACGATCGGCGGGAGCGCCACGGAGGTGATCGGCGTCGGCGGCGTGGCCGTCGCGCCCGACCTGCGCGGCCGGGGCCTCGCGCGGACCGTCCTCACGGCGGCGCTCGACCACGCCCGCACCATGGGCCCCCGGCACGCCCTGCTCTTCTGCCGCCCGCCCCTCGTCGCCCTCTACGACCGGCTCGGCTGGCGGGCGTTGACGGGCGACGTCCACGTGCGGCAGCCCGACGGGCCGGTGGTCATGCCGCTGCGGACGATGTGGACGCCGTTGGGGGCGGGAACAGAGGCCGCCCCGTGGCCGGAGGGCGAGGTGCGGCTGCGGTCGTTCCCGATGTGAACGTCGGGCCCGGATCTCAGCTGGGCGCGCACCCGTGCGTCCGCTCGTCCCTCTCCACCGTGTCGAGATGCTTGCGCAGGCTCTCGGCCCGCCGGACGAGCTTGCCCTGCTCCCGCCGCGCCTCGTACGGATCGCTCCAGTCGATCTGCTGTATCTGCCTGCGTACGTCGTCGAGTTGCTCGGCGAGCTCCACGTACCGCGCGTGCAACTGGTCGCACACCCCGGAAGTCGCGCCGACGGCCACCGTGATCCGAGGACTGGCCTGGCCGAACCAGGTGACCCCTTCCTGGAGCATCTGCCAGCAGAACGCGTAGCGGCCGGGGGTGCCCGGTGCCGTCACGGTGAACCGGAACTGGACCCGCTCACCGGGATCCACCGTGGCCTTCGGCAGGTTCACCCGGCCCGTCCCCCAGAGGGTGTTGTCCTGCGGGGCCTGGCTGCCGAGGCGGTGCGAGTCGCGCGCGGCCCAGCTGGTCGAGCCGGTGTTCGTCGCCGTCAGCGTCACCTGGGCGCCGGCACCCGGGGCCATCCGGGGCGGCGGGTGCGCGGTGGCGCCGACGGTGGCGCCGTCGATGTAGGCGGGGGAGGGGTCGGCGTGGGTGTAGGGGATGCGGAAGAAGCCGCGGATCTCGCCGGGGGTGCCGTCGTCGCTGGTTCCGTTGGTGGTGATCGTCTTGGCGGGGGTCGGGGAGCCGATGTCGAGCTGGATGACGATGTCGTCCTCGCCGGGGTGGTTGCAGTCGTACGTACGCAGCGTCAGCACGTCGCCGTGCCGCTCGTACCCCCACGCGAGGACCACGTGGTTCAGGAAGACGTCCCAGGGCGCGTAGGAGCGGACCAGGACGAGACCGAGCGGGCACAGGACGCCGTTGTCGATGTCGTCGAGGATCGCCGGGACCTCGGCGAGGGTGCGGCGGAAGAGGCCGTGCCCCCAGAACCAGGTGTCGTGGCTGAGTGCCTGGGTGTCGCCGAGCCAGCGCTTGACCACATCGGGTCCCATGAAGCTGTCGAGCAGCCGGGCGAGGATGTGCTGGGCCAGCTCGACGGGGACCTCGCGCGACGACCGGCCGCGCAGCTGCGGGGTGCCGCTCTCGAAGATGTCCCTGGCCAGGAACGACATGCCGCCGCACAGCCCCATCCTGGTCACGTCGACGGAGGTCACGGGGAGGCCGAACACGGCGATCTGGAGCGCGGTCCCGGGCGGCCACGGGTTGTTGCCGAACAGCGGGGCCCTGGTCGAGGGGAGGAACCCGGGCACGGCGGCGGGCCCGAAGCGCTGCACGGTGTCCGAGGCCCACAGCGCCGCCCCCGAGTCGGCGTACAGGACGAGGTTCCCGTCGTCCTGCGCCACGAGCAGGGCGCCAGGGTTGCCGTCGGTGTTCGTCGCCCAGTAGGGCTTGTCCTCCTCCGAGTAGAGGACGAAGTTGCCGTCGTGCTGCATCACCGCGCGGGTGACGGGCTGCTGCCAGGTGTCGGAGGCCCACAGCGGGACGTCGTCGTCCGTGCGGTAGAGGACCAGGTTGCCGTCTCCTTGCAGGACGAGGCGTATCCGTCCGTTGCGTGAGGTCAATTCGTCCCCGACGTCCAGCCGTTGACTGGCGAGCAGACGATCCATGGCAGATCCCCCCAGCGCACGTGCGGTCCCGTCGCCGTGCGCCCGGACGCCCCGCACGGCGGTCGCTGTGAGCGTCCCACCGGAGGGGGACGTTCGTAAGGCGCGGCGACGGCGCCCGGAGGCGCGGTGACGCCGTGCGGAGGGTGCCGGGATCATCGTCCGCATGGCACGGATCGGCCCCGAAGGACCCACCGGTGGCTTCCTCGCCGCCGACGGGCCGCTGCCCTGGTAGGGACAGGTGCGCCGGGTCGGCGCGGACCACGCGCGGGAGGGGCGCGCACCGGGCGCACGAGGCGCAGACCGGGCGCGTCAGACCGGCGCGCCTGCGCACTGGCCGGGGGTCCTGCCCGCGCTTACAGTGTGGGGCCCATGGCGCTGCGGTACCGAGCACGGAATCCGAGTACGGCACTGAGCAGGGACACGGAACCGAGTACGGAAACGGCACACGGGGCCACGGCCCCGCGGCACGTATCGGGGGAGGGCGCAGCCCCGTCCCGTGGTCACGAGGGACCCCCGGCCGGGCGTCGCCCCGGCCCGCCACCGTCGGGACGACCGGCGGGCGCGGACGCGGCGTCGTACGGGACCCGGTGACCCGCTGCCGCGGCCCGGCCCCGCCCCGCCGTGACCTCTGCCCGGGCCCGCGCCACGACGTGCGCGTGGACCGAGTGCGCGCCGAGAGCCGCAGGAGGCAGCCGTGTCCGGACCGTGCGTCGCCCTGATCACCGATCCCACGTCCCCCGAGGGGTGCCGGGACTACCTGGCCCGCGCCGTGGAACTCCTCACCGGCGCCCCGCCCCACCGCATCGACTCCCACCACTTCGCCCCGTGCGGCACCGGCCGTGTCCGTGACCGCGACGGGATCCGGTTACGCCTCGACGTGCCCGACCAGGGTCTGGAGGTGGTGCCCGACGTGGTCGTGCTGTACGAGATCCCGCCGCACCGGCGCCGCTCCCTCACCGGGTTCCAGCGTCTCCTCGCCCACCACCGGGCGGTGACCCTGGGCGCCGGGGTGACGGCGTGGCGGACGGCCACGGAGAAGGACCGCACGGTCGCCCACTTCCAGCGGGACGGCATCGCGCAGATGGACACGGAGGTCCTGGTGCGGCCGAGCGCGTACGAGGCGGTCGCCGCCTTCGACCGGCTCGGCCGCGACACCTGGGCCAGGCCGGTCGTCGGCACCGGCGGCAGCGACACCTTCCACGTCACCTCCGCGGGCGGTCTCGCGGAGGCGGCCGACTACTACGCGCGTCGGCGCAGCGCCTGGTTGCTCTCGCGCGACGCGGGCAACATCACCGCCGACGGCCACCGGCACCAGTTCCGCGTGTTCGTCCTCGGCGGCCGCGTCATCCACGCCCGCGAGCACATCCAGCCCGCGCCGGACACCCCCTGCAACACCTGCCAAGGGGCGAGTGCCACCTTCATCGCCCCGCGCGACCTGCCGCGCCGCCTCGCCGAACTGGCCGTCGCCGCCACCGCGTCGGTCGGGCTGCCCTTCGCCGGGGTCGACCTGGCCGTCGAGAACGGCGGGGTCGTCTTCGAGGTCAACGTCCAGCCCGCCTTCATCGAGGGCGAGTTGGAGCATGTGGCCGTGCCGTACGTCCAGGCCCATCTCGACGCGCTCGCCCAGACGGCGGGCGGGCACCGGGGCCGCCATCCGGCCCGGGGCAGACGGCGGGGCAGCCAGGTCCACGGCCGGTCGCCGCGGGTGGCGTAGGAGGCGCGACACCGACGCCAACACCTTCTTCCACACCTTCGGGTGACAGGCGGAATGCATGACTCCGCGCGGGGGCAGCATCGCCGTGCCCACGTCCCGGTCCACGGGCGGGGGCTCCCCAGCGACACGATGAGCGACCCGAAGGTGGCCATGCTCCGCAGACTCGCCCTGTCCACTGCCCTGCTCGCCGCCCTGGCCCCCGCGATCGTCTCGACAGCCCCCGCGTCGGCGTCCGCGCCCGGCGCCGGCGCTGTCGAGCGAGGCCCCGGGGAGGTGTGCTTCTGGACCCAGGCCGGCCAGCACGGCACGGGCTGGTGCTACCGCCCCCCGGGCTACGCCGAGGTGCCGGAATCCCACCACGACAAGACCGTCTCCTTCCGCTCGGACGCGAACCAGAACCTGTACGCGATCGACTGGGTGCGGGACACCTGCTACTACCGCCTGATCCGCCCGTACGACTTCAGCGACAACTGGTCCTGGGGCTCCCGGATCGACGGCGTCTCCGACAAGACGGAAGGCTGCCAGGCCGCCTGACGGCCATCGCTCGGCAACCCTCCCCGCACAGCAACCGCACCCAACAGAAAGGCCACAGCCCGATATGACGACGAAGTACGCCTCCGCTCCCGAGCCGGCCCCGGTCCCCGCTCCCGCGTCGAGGGGAAGGACCGTCAGGCGGGCCCTCCTCGGCATGGCCGCGGCACTCCTGGTGACCGGAAGTCTCGCCGTCGCAACCCCGGCCGGAGCCGCCGACTGCCCCAGTGGCGAGTTCTGCGCCTGGGAGCACAGCGACTACAAGGGCCAGCGCGCCAACTGGTCCGGGGACGACGGCTGGTGGGAGAGCTACATCGCGGACGAGGACTCCTCGTGGGCCAACCACGGCATCTCGGGGCCGGGCATCAAGGACCACGTCAAGGTGTACTCGAGCTCTGGCCAGGGCGGTCACATGACCATCTGCCTGACGCCGGGGCAGGAGGTCAACTACAACGGCGCGGCCAATGACGACGGCGACTCCCACACGTGGGGCATGAGCTGCTGATCGCTCCGCCCGGTACTCCTGCCACGGGCCCGCCGCCTTCGGGTGGCGGGCCCGTACGCATCCGTGGGCGCCCGATGTCCCGCGAGCCGCAAGGGCCGCACACCGGTGCGGACTTGTCGGCCAGTCCTGGCGCAGGGCCCACCGTTCTTCCTCCGGGCGGGGTGTAAGCGGAGCCGGACCGCGTATAAGAGAAGGGAGGAACCGACAGAACCAGGAACCGAAGCGTCGAGGCCCCGCCCGCCCCGGGCAGGGAGCCGACGGTGGACACTGCCCCGGACCCCGGCTCGCCCCCTCGCGGGGGTGTCGTCCCTGTCCGTCCGCGCCCTCCCGGGCCGCGGCGGCACGAGGAGGTCGACTGTGGGGAGCGTGCGCCGTATGACGGAGGCCGAGTGCCGTGAGGTGCTGGCCCGGGCCTGGACGGGGCGCCTCGCGGTGGCCCGGCGCGGGCGTCCGTACGTGGAACTGGTCGGCCTGGTGGTCCGGGACGGGGCTCCGGTGGCACTGGTGTCGGACGAGGGGCCGGTCGCACGGGCGCTGCCGCCCGTGGTGGCTCCCCGTCAACTGGTCGTCCTGGAGGCCGATGACGCGGACGACGCGGACGACGGCGGTGTCCGCCGCGCGGTCCGGGCGGTCACGGCGCTGGGGCGGCCCCGGTGGGTGGTCGCGACCGACGAAGTGGGGGAGTGCCGCCACGCGGCGGGAGTGCGGGGCCTGGACGTCACGGTGGACGTCCGGTTCCTCACGCTGACCGGGCCGGTCCTGAGCGGCGAGCACCATGTGCTGCGGTGCGGGCCCGGCGGGCAGATCCCCGTGGTCGGCGGAGCCCATGGGCTTACTCCTGGGGCAGTCGAGGCCACCGGAGACAGAAACCCGCGTGGGGTGGCCGCGCGCGGAGGAATTGCCTCCCGTTTGCGGCAGCGGTCTTCACTGCGCGGACTGGTTTGACTACCGTGGGTACAGGCATGGTCAGGACGCGGCCACCGAGGCATGGGCATCGCCCAGGAACAGCCCCTTGGATTTCCCACGGACCTCCCACGGACTTTGCACGAGGTCCCACGGGCTGCTCACGGAATTCCCAGGACTTGTCACGGACTTCCCAGGACTCGCCATGCAGCCGCACCCGCCTTCCCTGCCCCGGGGGACGCGGTCGGGCGGCGATCTCCGACGACCGGCTGCCCTGCGGGCCGACGGTCCTTGACGGGCGGCTGTTCCTGACGGACGCCGCACGAAAGAGGGGATGAGGCAGCCGGGGCCGCGCTCCAGGCAGCGGACACCGCGGTCCCGGCTCCTCCTCTCCTCGGGGGAGGTTCCCGCCCGCCCCCGAGGAGAGGGCAACGGTGCGAGGACGCCCGGCGGAGGGGGAGCCGCCACGTCCTCGCACCTCGCGGCCGCCGCCCCCGCCGACGAGCCGGCGGCAGCCGCCCGGGGAAACGCCCGTACGACCAGCGTGCACCCAACGGACGGAAAAAGCGCCCCCCTTGCCTACACAACGTGCCCAGATCGCCGTTTTAGGTAGCAGAGGGACACATGAGGCCAAAGTGACTACGCACGGTCACCAGTTGAAGGCCGCCGAACGGACCGCCGACGGCCGAACCTCGCGAAATCCGTGCCGCTACCCCGCCGACTCGCCCGCGTGCGGGCTCAGGGTGCCCGCGCCCACCAGGATGAACAGGATGATGCCGAGCAGGATGCGGTAGTAGACGAACGGCATGAAGCTCTTGGTGGTGATGAACTTCATGAACCACGCGATCACCGCATATCCGACGATGAAGGCGATGATCGTGGCGAAGACCGTCGGGCCCCAGGAGACATGGCCCTCGCCCGCGTCCTTGAGTTCGTACGCGCCCGAGGCGAGGACGGCGGGGATGGCGAGCAGGAAGGAGTAGCGGGCCGCGCTCTCGCGGGTGTAGCCCATGAGCAGGCCGCCGCTGATCGTGGCGCCGGAGCGGGAGACGCCGGGGATGAGGGCCATCGCCTGGCAGACGCCGTAGATCAGGCCGTCCCTGACGCCCAGTTCCTTCAGGCTCTTGCGTTCGCGTACGGCGCGGTGCTTGCCGCCGGTCTCGTCCCGGGCGGCGAGGCGGTCGGCGATGCCGAGGACGATGCCCATGACGATCAGCGTGGTGGCGATGAGGCGCAGATCGCGGAACGGGCCCTCGATCTGGTCCTTGAGCGTGATGCCGAGGACGCCGATCGGGATCGAGCCGACGATCACCAGCCAGCCCATCTGCGCGTCGTGGTCCGAGCGCGGCACCTTGCCGATCAGCGAGCCGAACCAGGCGCTGATGATCCGCCCGATGTCCTTGCGGAAGTAGATCAGGACAGCGGTCTCCGTGCCGATCTGGGTGATCGCGGTGAAGGCGGCACCCGGGTCGTGCCAGCCCGCGAACGCCGCGGTCAGTCGCAGATGAGCGCTGGATGAGATCGGAAGGAACTCGGTCAGTCCCTGGACGAGTCCGAGGATGAACGATTCGAGCCAAGACATGAAAACTGCGCCGTCCAGTAACTGATCGGGTGCTGACCCGTGCGGTGGCGGTCAGAAGCGTGGGCGGGGGACCAGGAGCGGCGAGGCGTGATGCGGGCGTGCGCGGGGTCGTGCGATGAGCCGGGAGGGGCGATCACGGGCCTCGACGGGGGGCAGCGTAGCGGCACAAGATGAATCACTCGTGTGAGGGCCGTCGCTCCGGGTGTCCGGGCGGTGGCCGACGGGGCCGCACGGGGCGCCGGGAGGGGGGCGGGGACGGCGACCGGGTGGACGCCCTGCCTCAGTGTCGGCCCCGCAGCCGATGCCGCTTGCACCACGCCACCACCGCGCCCCCGAGACCCGTCACCGCGATGAACCCCATCGCGATCAGGAACGCGGGCGACGTCGGCGTCGACGCGCGGGCGCCCGCTATGACGTACGCCGCAGTGTTGGGGATCGAGCCCAGGGCGGTGGCGAGCAGGAACGGCAGCCAGCCCATGCGGGACACGGCGGCGCAGTAGTTGGCGGCGGCGAACGGCACGCCGGGGAAGAGCCGCACCGCCAGCATCGAGCGGAACCCGTGCCTGCTCAGCTGGCCGTCGGCCGCCTTCAGCCAGCGGCCCCGCAGCAGCGGCCGGAGCGCGTCCTGCCCGAGCACCCGGCCGAGCCCGAAGGACACCCCGGCGCCGAGGACCGTGCCCGCGACCGCCGCGGGAATCCCCGCCTGTGAGCCGAAGAGCGCGCCCGCCGCCAGATTCAGCAGCGGCCGCGGCACGAACGCGACCGTGCACATGCCGTACGCCAGCGCGAACGCGCACACCGCGGCGGTGCCGCTCAGCTGTGGCGGCCAGCCCTCCGAGAGCAGCCGCTGCGGCTCGAAGAGCAGCACGCCCGTACCGGCCGCGGCCAGCATCAGCACGAGCAGGGACAGCCGCGACCACGGTGACAGGAGCACCCGGGTGCAGCGCACGGCGAGGCCCGGCGTCGGGGCGGCGGCGGTATCGAGCATCCGGGGAGACTAACCGACCGATGTGACTGATCGCCGTATGGTGCGTCTCATGAGCGTCACAGTGCCGTCGAGCCCCTTGGCCGACACCGTCCTCGAACGGCTCGCCGCACACTACGCGGAAGCGGCCGATCCGGACCGGGCCGCGGACATGCGGGCGTACATGAAGGACATCGCGCCGTTCCTCGGCCTCACCTCGCCCGTGCGGCGCGCCCTGCACCGGGACGTCCTCGCCGGGACGCCGCGCCCCGACGAGGCGGACTGCGCCGCGATCGCCCTGCGCTGCTGGGAGCTGCCGGAGCGCGAGTACCAGTACTTCGCCGTCGACTACCTGCGGCGCCACGTGCGGCGGTGCTCGTCCGGCTTCCTGCCCGTCGCCCGGCATCTGGTCACGACCCGCCCGTGGTGGGACACCGTCGACGCGCTCGCCGCGCACGTCGTGGGCGGCCTCGTCGCCGCCGACCCCGCGCTCAAGGCCGACATGGACGCCTGGATCGAGGACGAGGACCTGTGGGCGGCCAGGACCGCGCTCCTCCACCAACTGCGCTACAAGGACGCCACGGACACCGGCCGCCTCTTCGCGTACTGCGAACGACAGGCACGCCACCCCGACTTCTTCATCCGCAAGGCCATCGGCTGGTGCCTGCGGGAGTACGCGAAGACGGACCCCGACGCCGTACGGGACTTCGTCGCGCGTCACCGCGAGGTCCTCGCGCCCCTGTCCGTGCGTGAGGCGCTGAGGAACATCGGGGGCTGAAGCGCCGCAACTTCCCTGTGTGGCCGGTGTGTCACGGAAAATGATTCGACGCGGACCAGGGCGTCGGCAATGATCGTCCACATGTTCCGGCACACCTCCTTCCCGCTCACGTCCGCAGTCGCGGACGCGGTCGAGGCTGCCGTCCCTCCGCTCGCCCTCGCGGTCACCGCACCGCCGGCCGTACTCGCCGCACTTCCTTCCGACGGCGCCCGAAGCTGACCCTCCCCGGACATTCCGGCGGACCCCGCAGGGGGAGGGTCGGCCAGGCCCCCGGGGGTCCCCGTCCGCAGGCCGTCCGTGCCGCGGACCACACCTTTCGAGTTCCGGAGAAGGAACCACCATGTCCAAGACGGCTTACGTCCGCACCAAGCCCCACCTCAACATCGGCACCATGGGCCACGTCGACCACGGCAAGACCACCCTGACCGCCGCCATCACCAAGGTCCTCAGCGAGCGCGGCACCGGCACGTTCGTGCCCTTCGACCGCATCGACCGGGCGCCGGAGGAGGCGCAGCGCGGCATCACCATCAACATCGCGCACGTCGAGTACGAGACCGACACCCGGCACTACGCCCACGTCGACATGCCCGGCCACGCCGACTACGTGAAGAACATGGTCACGGGCGCAGCCCAGCTCGACGGCGCGATCCTCGTCGTGTCCGCGCTCGACGGCATCATGCCGCAGACCGCGGAGCACGTGCTGCTCGCCCGGCAGGTCGGCGTCGACCACATCGTCGTGGCCCTGAACAAGGCTGACGCGGGCGACCCCGAGCTGACCGACCTCGTGGAGCTCGAGGTCCGCGAGCTGTTGTCCGCGCACGGGTACGGCGGGTACAGCGGGGACACAGTGCCCGTGGTGCGGGTCTCCGGGCTCAAGGCCCTGGCGGGGGAGCCGCGTTGGACGGCGTCGATCGAGGCGCTGCTCGACGCGGTGGACACCTACGTCCCGATGCCGGAGCGGTACGTCGACGCGCCCTTCCTGCTCCCGGTCGAGAACGTCCTCACGATCACCGGCCGGGGCACCGTCGTCACCGGAGCCGTCGAGCGCGGCACCGTCCGCGTCGGCGACCGGGTGCAGGTGCTCGGCGGCGACGGCGACACCGAGACGGTCGTCACCGGCCTGGAGACCTTCGGCAAGCCGATGGACTCCGCGCAGGCCGGTGACAACGTCGCGCTGCTCCTGCGCGGCATGCCACGCGACGGCGTCCGCCGCGGCCATGTGGTCGCGGCCCCCGGCAGCCTCAGTCCGAGCCGCCGCTTCACCGCGCAGGTGTACGTCCTGTCCACCCGCGAGGGCGGCCGCAGCACCCCGGTGGCCACGGGCTACCGACCGCAGTTCTACATCCGCACCGCGGACGTGGTCGGCGACATCGACCTCGGTGAGGCGGCCGTCGCCCGGCCCGGCGACACGGTCACGATGACCGTCGAGCTGGGCCGCGAGATCCCCCTGGAGCCGGGGCTCGGCTTCGCGATCCGCGAGGGCGGGCGGACCGTGGGGGCGGGCACGGTCACGGAGGTCGGCTGACTCCGTCCCGTCAGCTGAGGGGGTTGGGTCCGCTTCCGGTCAGGGAGCGGGCCCAACCCCTGCCGAGGGCATGGAAAGAGGGACGGATGCGGGCACAATGGAGCGGTGAACGAGCCCGCCGAGCGATCCGGACCCGAGGCGATACCCGAAGCGCCCGCCGGGGCGATACCCGCGGCGCGCCCCGAGGCGTCGCCCGCCGCGCCCCCCGAGGCGGAAGGGGGCGAGCCCTCCGAGGCGCAGGAAGCCGAGCCGGTCCCCGTCACCCGCGCCGTCGACCACGGCACCGCGAAGCTGCTCCCCGACGTGGACCGGGCGCGGGCCTGGCTCCTGACCGTCGACGGGGCCCCGCAGTCCTACGTCGACCTGGACGAGCCCACGTACCTGGAGTTCGAGTACGCCCGCAGGCTCGGGCACGTCTTCGACACCGTCGCCGAGCCGGGCCGCCCCCTCGACGTCGTGCACCTCGGCGGGGGCGCTCTCACGCTGCCGCGCTATGTCGCAGCGACCCGGCCGGGCTCGCGGCAGGACGTGGTCGACGCGGACCGGGGGCTGCTCGAACTCGTCGTCGAGGAGCTGCCGCTGCCCCCGGGCTCCGGGATCACCACGCACGGCGCGGACGCCCGCGCCTGGCTGGAGGCCGCGCCCGCGGCCAGCGCCGACATCCTCGTGGGCGACGCCTTCGGCGGCTCCCGGGTGCCCGCGCACCTCACGTCGGACACATACGCCCGTGCCGTGCGCCGCGTCCTGCGCGCGGACGGCTGCTACGCCGCGAACCTCGCCGACGGCGCGCCCTTCGCCTTCCTCCGCTCCCAACTGGCCACCTTCGCGACGGTCTTCGAGGAGCTGGCGCTGATCGCCGAGCCGGCCGTGCTGCGCGGCCGCCGGTTCGGCAACGCCGTGCTGCTCGCCTCCCACGCACCGGTCGACGTGGACGCCCTCGTCCGGCGCACCGCCGCGGACGCGTTCCCCGCCCGGGTCGTGCACGGGGATGCGCTGCGGAGCTTCATCGGGGACGCACGGGTCGTACGGGACGCGGACGCCGAGGCCTCGCCGCAGCCGCCGGACGGGGCGTTCAGCGTCGGCTGAGCGGAGCGCCGGGGCGCCGCCGCCGAGGGCCGGCCGCCGCCCCGGCCCGGTCCTGGGCCTCGGCTCAGGCGGACGGCTTCTCCGACGGCACGGGGTCCAAAGCCGCCGCCCCGGCGGCCTGCGCGGCCACCACCGCCTTCGTACGCCGCGTCAGGTTCCGCACGTCCGGAACGAGCAGCACCGCCGCCGTCACCACGACCACGAGGACCGCGCACCCCCACAGGGAGGCCGACCGGCCGAAGGTCTGCTCGGCGGGGCCCGCGAGCGCCGTCGCCAGCGGCACCATCGCCACGGAGCCGAACCAGTCGTACGCCGCGACGCGCGACAGCTTCTCCTCCGGGATCTCCTGGTGCATGGCCGTCATCCACGAGACGCCGAACACCTCGATGGCGACACCGCTCACGAACATCACCGTCGCGAGCCCGGCCACCGGCAGCGGCACCGCGAGCGCCGCGGACGGCGCGGCCAGCGGGAAGACGCACAACGTACCGGCGAGCAGCAGCCGCCGCGGCTTCCAGCGCATCATCAGGAGCGCCCCGCCGACCGTGCCCGCGCCGAACGCCCCGAGCGCGAGCCCCCAGGGCCCCGCGCCGCCCAGCTCGTCCTCGGCGACCAGCGGCCCGAACACGGACTCGGCCGCGCCGACGACCGCGACCACCACCGAGAACTGCGCCACGATCGACCACAGCCAGGGCCGCCCGACGAACTCCCGCCAGCCGTCCCGCAGATCGGAGACGAGCCCGCCGCCGGGGGCGCGCCGAGGGATGTGGCCGACGTCGAGGAACGCGCGCAGCGCGCCCGCCGCGGCGAACGCCACCGCGTCCACGGCGAGCACCCAGCCCGGCCCGATCACCGCGACCAGCAGGCCGCCGAGCGCCGCGCCGCCGAGGCCCGCGCCCTGCATGGCCATCCGGTACAGCGCGAAGGCGCGGCCGGCCTGCTCGCCGGTGACGGACGACAGGAGCATGCCCTCGGACGCGGGCCCGAAGAACGCCTGGCCGGTGCCGCCGAGCGCGGTGAGCAGCATCATCTGCCACAGCTGCGGGTCACCGGCGAGCACGACGACGGCGAAAGCGGCCTGGGAGACGCAGTTGAGGGTGTTGGCGGCGACCATGACGTGATGCCGGGGCAGCCGGTCGGCCACCGCGCCGCCGATGAGCAGGAACAGCACGAGCGGCAGCGTGCGCGCCGCGGCGACCAGCCCCACGTCGCCGCTGTCGCCCCCGGCGTCGAGGACGGCGAACGCCGCCGCGATGAGCGCGCCGTGGCCACCGAGATTCGTGATGATCGCGGCGGCGGTGAGGAGCGTGTAGTTGCGACCGGCCCACGAGGGGCGGCGGGAGGCGGTGGGTGAGGTCACCACGGGACTATCCCCGGCCGACCACCGACATGACAAACCGATTCTCCGGCCGCCGCGAGGGCGGCCGGAGAATCGGTTCAGGGGCAGAACTCAGCGCGACGGGGAGCCGGGCTCAGGAGGCGTCCTCGGGGTCGCCCGCCAGCCGCACCGTCGAGAGGATCTTCTTCACCTGGGCGTCGGAGACCTCCTCCTTCACGCCCTTGGCGCCGTACATGGACCACGCCACGTAGTCGCCCGACGCGTTCTTGAACGCGAACGTCGTCGCCTTGCCGTCCGAGTCGCACTTGTCCGACTTGTCGGCGCCGACCGTCGTGGACGTCGTCACGCTGCCCGTGATGCCGGACTTCGTGGTGTACGACTCGACCTTGCCGATCTTGATTTTCTTCTTGTCGGACTTCTTCTGGCCGGTGTAACCGCCGAAGACCCACCACGCCGAGTCGTTGCGGGAGACGTCCTTGGTGTTCTTGGCGCCGTTCTGGCCCTTGGTGCCGACGACCGCGAGGGACGTGTCGTCCTTGTTCCCGTCCTTGTCGTCGTCGGACGAGCACCACTTCTCTTTGTAGATCGCGGGCGCGGACATGATGATCAGCGCGCTGCCGTCGCCCTTCTTGCGGTCCTCGAAACCGATGAAGGTGTCCGGCGACTTGATCGTCCAGTCCGCCGGCACGTCGAAGGCGGTGCCCCACTTGGGGTTCACCACGACCTGCCAGCCGGGGATGGTCGGCTTCGGGTCGCCGTCCGTGCCGCGCGGGTTGTCGTCGTCCGACGCCGTGGGGCTCGGCTTCTTGGGGGCCGACTTGGACGGCTTGGGGGCCGCCTTCTCCGACTTGTCGTCGTCGCCGTCACCGCCGAGGACCAGGAAGCCGGTCACACCCGCGGCCGCCACCACGGCGATCGCCGCGACGATGGCCGTGACCTTCGTCCTGTTGCCGCCGCCGCTCCCACCGCCGCTCGGGTCGGGCCCGCCCGCCTGGGGCGTCCCCATCGGGAACGTCGGCGCGCCCCACTGCGGCTGGCCGGGCTGGCCCACGGGGGGCTGTCCGGCGGTCGGCTGCTGGTAGGGATTGGGCTGCTGGGGCCCGGGCTGTTGCTGGTATCCGGGCTGCTGATACGGATTGGGCTGCTGGTACCCGGGCTGCTGGTACGGGTTGGCACCCTGGTCCTGCGGGTTCTGCTCGCCCCCGGGCGGCTGCTGTTCTGGCCACATGGCCAGTAACCATAGATGGGCCGGGGCCCCGGGTGCCACGCCCGGTCGACTGCCGGACCGGCACCGGAGCCGGGGGCGGACGAAGCGGTGACGAAGTGGTGAAGAAGTAGTACTGATGGGTGTGAGATCAGTGCGTCAGCCCGTCGGTTTGCCGTGCAGCCGCACCGTCGCGAGGATCTTCATGATCGTCGCGTCCGGGATCTCCTCCTTGACGCCGCGGGCACCGTACAGGCTCCAGGACACGAACTCGCCCTCGGAGTTCTTGAAGCCGAACGTGATCGCCTTGCCGTCCGAGGCGCACTTGCCGCGCTGCGGCGTGTTCGTCGACTTGCCCCACGCGATGCTGCCCTTGATCCCGGACTTGGTGGTGTACGGCTTCGCCTTCTCGTCGTACGTCATGGTCTTCTTGTCCGGCTGCGTGTACCCGCCGTAGATCCACCAGCCGACGGTGTTGACCGCGACCTCGTCGGTGTTCTTGCCGCCGCGCCCGCCCTTGGTGCCGGCCGCGGCCAGCTCGGTGTCCTCGGACCGGCCGTCCTTGTCCTCGTCGGAGGTGCACCACTTGGGCTTGAGGACGGCGGGCGAGCCCATCGTCGCCACCGGCTCGCCCGTCTTGTGGTCCTCCATGTTGATGGCCCGGCCCGGACCCATCACCTGCCAGTCGGGTGGTACGTCGAAGGCGGTGCCCCACTTGGGGTTCACGACGACGCTCCAGCCCGGAACGGTCGCCTTCGGTACGCCGTCGTCCGTGCCCCGACCGCTGTCGTCGCCGTCCGACGGCGGGGACGACTTGTCGCCCGCCTTCTCCGAGGAGCGGGCATTGCCTTCCTTGTCGGACTTGTCGCTGTCATCGCTCAGCAACAGGAAGCCGGTGACACCCGCGGCCACGACCACTGCGGCCGCCGCGACGATCGCGATGACCTTGGTCCTGTTCCCGCCGCCACCGTTCCCGCTCCCGCCCGCGCCAGACGGCTGCGGCGCGCCCGGATGCGTCGGGGTGCCGGTCCACTGCCCCTGCGGCTCGGCGGCGGGCTGCTGGTAGGCGCCGGGCTGTGGGTAACCGGGCTGCGGCTGCTGCGGCTGCTGGTATCCCGGCTGCTGGTAGGGGTTCGGCTGCTGGTACCCGGGCTGCTGGTACGGGTTCTGGTCCTGCGGGCTCATGGCGGATCACGATACGGGTGCGGGGTGGCGGCGGCCGCGAGTGCCCTCGCTGTTGCCGAGAGTGCCCCGGATGCTGGGGGATTGGGCGCGGAGGAGGGCGGCGGTGCCCGGTGGTTCGAGGCGGGGCGGGGTGCTGCGGCGTCCCCATGTCCTGCCGGGGGATCTCTGGCCAAGGGAGGCTACTCGTGGGTAACATCCCCTGCATGAGCGCAGACCAGATGTCGATCGGCGAGATGCTCGCCGCCACCGTGCCGATGGCCAAGACCCTGAACCTCCAGTTCGGCGAGACCACGCCCGAGCGGGCCGTGGTCGTCCTTCCGGACCAGAGCGAGTACCACAACCACGTGGGCGGACCGCACGCCGGAGCCATGTTCACGCTGGGCGAGTCCGCGAGCGGCGCCATCGTGCTCGCCGCCTTCGGCGCCCACCTCTCGCGGGCCGTGCCGCTCGCCGTGCGCGCCGACATCGCGTACAAGAAGCTCGCGATGGGGACGGTCACGGCCACCGCCACGCTCGGCCGTCCGGTCGCCGACGTGGTCGCCGAGCTGGACGCGGGGCAGCGTCCGGAGTTCCCGGTCGCCATCGCCATCACGCGCGAGGACGGTGCCGTGACCGGCGAGATGACGGTCGTGTGGACGCTGCGTCCCAACGGCCCGAAGTAGACCTGAGCGCACGGCTCGGCGGTCTCTTCCGGCAGAGGGGCCGCTGAAGGGTTGTCGGGCCACTGAGTATGCGTACTCAGGCGCGGGCAAGGCCCGGCGCCGAGCATGGGTGGCATGAGCCTGCCGAGCGCGCCGCCCGCCTTCGACGCCTCCAACGACACCGGCGCCGACCGGCGTGCCGACATCACCACCGCCGTCGGCCTCTTCCTGCTCGAAGGGGCCGTCCTTTTCGTGGTGTTCGGGGCGTGGCTCCTGTCGGGAGTCTCCTTCTTCCCTGCGGGCGGTACCGAAGTGGAGCCCGACCGCCTCGACGGCTACCTCATGGCCGCCGGGGTGGTCGGGCTCTTCGCCGTCCTGGCCGCCGTCGTCGCGTTCCGGAAGCGAGCCGTGGCGACCGCGTGGAGCCAGGGGTTCATGGCGGCGCTGATCGCCGCGGGGGTGCTCTGCGGTCCGGCGTACCCGGAGCGGACGCGGGAGCGGGAGCGGCCCGAGCCGGTGTCCACCTGGCAGGGGCAGGTGGGGTGCCGCAGCGGGGGCGACAGCGACGAGTGCGCCGGTACCGGACGGTGAGGGAAGGCTGACGACCTGTCCTCGTTCGGGTCATTGACACGAGTCACCACCGGTCGTAGCTTTTGCGCCGCACCGAGAGGATCCGACGGTGCGTCAGATGGCGGGGATGGCGCCCGGCTCGGCATCCTGGGCTGGCGCATGCGAGCTTCCGTGCACAGGAGTTGACCCTTCCGGCGTCATCGATGTGAAGGCGGTGCGGGTGTGAGGAGCGGTTGGCGATCAGGGGTGGCCGTCGGTGTGCTGATGGTGGCCGGGGCGGTGGGGCTCGCGCCGGAGGCGGCGCGGGCCGGGCAGGTGGGGCAGGCCGGGCAGGCCGGGCAGGTGGCCTCTGCCGCGCAGGTCGGGGAGACGGCTCCTGCCGGGCGGGCGGCGCCGGGCGGGCAGGGCGTGCGGGACGGGTCCGGCAGTGCGGGCCGGGGCGGGTCCGCGGTGGTGCGGACCGACGCGGGCTGGGTGCGCGGGCAGGTCACGGACGAGGGGCGGCGGTTCCTGGGGATTCCGTACGCGCGGCAGCCCGTGGGCGAGCTGCGCTGGAAGGAGCCGCGCCCGGTCGACCCCTGGCACGGTGTGCGCGCGGCCACGGGCTACGGCAACCGCTGTGTCCAGACGGCCAGTTGGGACCCGGGGTACGAGAAGCCCAGCCACACGGAGGACTGTCTCGCTCTGAACGTGTACGCGCCCTCAGGGGGCGGGAAGGGCGGCGGACCCGCGCGCCCGGTCGACGGGAGGCGGCCCGTCCTCGTCTGGCTGCACGGCGGCGGGCTCACCGCGGGCGCCGGCGAGGACGTCGTGCCGGAGCGCTTCGCCCGCACCACGGGCACCGTCGTCGTCACCGTCAACTACCGCCTGGGTGCCCTGGGTTTCCTCGCCTCGCCCGCGCTCGACGGCGAGGCGTCCGACGGGGTGTCCGGCAACTACGGGCTGCTCGACCAGCAGGCCGCGCTGCGCTGGGTGCGCGCCAACATCGGGCGGTTCGGCGGCGACCCGCGCCGTGTGACCGCCGCGGGCGAGTCCGCGGGCGGGCGCTCCGTCTGCACCCACCTCGCCTCGCCGACCGGCCGCGGTCTGTTCCGCGCGGCCGTCATCGAGAGCGGCGCGTACGACGACTGCGCGGGCCGCACGCGGCGGCAGGCGGCCGGGGGCGGCGCCGTGTTCGCGAGGAAGGCGGGCTGCGGGGACCCGGCGACCGCCCTTCGGTGTCTGCGGCGCAAGCCCGCGAAGGACCTCCTCGCGGCGCAGGCGGCGTTCGACTGGGGGCCGGTCGTCGGCGGGCGCTTCCTGCCCGTACAGCCCGTTCGGGCGTTCGAGCGGGGCAGTGCGGCGAAGGTGCCGGTGCTGAACGGCGCCAACACGGACGAGGGCACGCTCTTTGCGTTCGCGCAGTTCGACGGGCGGGGCAGACCACTCACCGCCGAGCGGTACCCGGCCGTCCTGGAGGAGACGTACGGCGCCGGGCTCGCGGAGCGGGTGGCGCGCCGCTACCCGCTCGCGCGGTACGCCTCGCCCACGCACGCCCTCGCCGCGACCATCGGCGACCAGCTGTTCGCCTGCCCGGCCCTGCGGCTCGACCGCTCCCTGGCGGGGCGCGGCCCCGTCTACGCCTACGAGTTCGCGGACCGCACCTCGCCGCCCTTCGCCAGCCTGCGCGACCGTGACACGGACTTCGCCTTCGGTGCGACGCACGTAAACGAAGTGCAATATCTGTTCCAACACTTCGGCCTGCCCTCGCCCCTGAACGCCGAACAGCGCGCCCTGGCCCGGCAGATGACCGCGTACTGGGGCTCCTTCATCCACTCCGGAGTGCCCCGCGCGGACGGCGCCCCGCCCGCCCCCGACCAGCGGACTCACCCCGGTGCGACCCTCTCGCTGCGCACCGGATCCGCGGGCGGGACCATGATCGACACGGCTGTGCACCGAGCACACCACTGCGCTCTGTGGGACGCGGCCGCACCCCGCTGAACAGGTAGGCTTCCCCGTCGTGCGTGATCGACAAGGACGCGCACGCCGGGGGAGTCACCAGCGCAGCGGAAGGAACCGGGGTTGCACGTCCAGGAGTGGCTGGAGAACGTACCGGCCGTCAGTGTCTACCTGCTCGTGGGCCTCGTGATCGGCCTGGAGTCACTGGGCATCCCGTTGCCCGGCGAGATCGTCCTCGTCTCCGCGGCCCTCCTCTCGTCGCAGCACGGCGAGGTGAACCCGGTGATCCTCGGCGCCTGCGCCGTCGCGGGCGCGGTGATCGGCGACTCCATCGGCTACGCCATCGGACGCAAGGGCGGCCGACCACTCCTCGCCTGGCTGGGGCGGAAGTTCCCCAAGCACTTCAGCGAGGCGAACGTCGGCAGCGCCGAGCGGTCCTTCCAGAAGTGGGGCATGTGGGCGGTCTTCTTCGGCCGCTTCGTCGCGCTCCTGCGGATCTTCGCCGGACCGCTCGCCGGTGTGCTGCGCATGCCGTACTGGAAGTTCGCCATCGCCAACGTTCTCGGCGGCATCGTGTGGGCGGGCGGCACCACCGCCGTCATCTACTACATCGGCGTGGTCGCCGAGGACTGGCTCAAGCGCTTCTCGTACGTCGGCCTCGGCATCGCCGTCCTCATCGGCATCGGCTCGATGCTCCTGGTGAAGCGGCGGGCCAAGAAGGCGGCGGAGGAGCACGCGGCGCTGGCCGGGGCGGAGGTGCCCGCGCAGGCGGGGGCCGACGCGGCCACCGGGACGGACGCCGGTGCCGACGGTGCCGCCGCCGAGGGCGAGGCGGCGCTCGCGGCCACTCGGGGTTCCGCCGGCGGCTGAGCCGCGCCGGGTCCGCCGTGGACGGGCCTCGCACACGCCTTTCGTACCCGCTCCTTTCGTACCCGCTCGTGCGTCGCGCGCGAGCGGGTACGCGCATGTGCGCCCGGCGCCCCCGACCGCCGAGGGCTCCGCCCGTGACTCCGCGCGCCCGTCGCCGCCCAGGTCCGCCCACGATCCCTGCCAGGGGGTGTGGCCTGCTCTTCCTCGGGATCCGGGGGGTCTGCCCCCGTCTCCTTCCGGGGGCAGGCTCCAGTGAGCGCGGGGTTCCGGATCCCTAGCGTCGATTGACATGACATGTGGAGAGAACACCGAGAAAAGAGCGTCCTTAGCCGGGCGCCGTCGAACTGGGCGGGCGACCGCGGTGGCCGTGGTGACGGCGGCGTTGACGCTGCTCGTCCCCGTGGCGGACGCGGCGGCCCGCCCCGCCACCGGGCCCCGTCCGGCGGCCCCGACGCCCGCCCCACCGCCTGGCTGTGACGCGGCGCGCGGCGCGGTCAAGGGCTCCCTGGGCCCCCTCGTCGACCGCCACGGCATCCCCGGCGTCGCCGCGGAAGTGGTCGACCGGCGCTGCGGGCGCTGGTCCGTCGCACGGGGCGTCGCCGACCTGGACAGCGGCCGCCGGATGGACGCGGGGGACCGGCTGCGGATCGGGAGCGTCAGCAAGACGTTCACCGCCACCGTCGTCGTCCAACTCGCCGCGGAGGGCCGGATCGGCCTCGACGCGCCCGTGGAGCGCTATCTGCCGGGTCTGATCCGGGGCAACGGCTACGACGGCCGGAAGATCACCGTGCGTCAGCTCCTCCAGCACACCAGTGGACTTCCCGACTACGTCGAGGCCCTCGCCGAGCGGCCCGTGGAGGAGTGGCGCTTCCGGCACTTCGAGCCCCGCGAACAGATCGCCACCGCCCTGACGATGCCGCGCCCGGCCAAGAAGTGGCACTACGCGACGACCAACACCGTCGTCGCCGGGCTCGTCGTCGAGAAGGTCACCGGACACCGCGTCGAGACGGAGGTGAACCGCCGCGTCATCCGCGAGCTCGGCCTGCGGGACACCTACTGGCCGGGCGACGCCACGCGCATCCGGGGCCCGCACTCCCGCAGTTACTTCCCCGCTTCCGACGGCGAGCGGGGCGGCACACCGCCCTCCAGGGTCGACGGCACCGAGTGGAACATGACCTTCGGCGGCGCCGGCGGGGCCCTGGTCTCGACGCCGGCCGACGTCAACCGCTTCTTCGGCGCGCTGTTCGGCGGGAAGCTGCTGCCCGCCCGCTGGCTCGCCGAGATGAAGCGCACCGTCCCCGCCGACCCGGACCGGCTCTGGCCCGGCGCCCGGTACGGCCTCGGTCTGATCTCCTCGCCGCTCGCGTGCGGCGGGCGCTGGTGGGGTCACGGCGGCACGGTTCCCGGCGGGCACCGCGCCCTCGGCGCGATCGGACCCGGCGGCCGCGCCGTCTCCCTCGCCCTCAACCAGGTGCCCGCCACCGACCAGGCCGACAAGGACTTCCTTGCCGTCGTCGACAGCGCCCTGTGTCCTCCCGACCGCACCCCGCACCTCAAGGAGAACCGGTGACAAGCACCAGCGCCGCCGTGCGCCGCACCTCGGCCGTGGGCCTCGCCCTCGCCGCCTGCTTCACCGCCACCCCCGCCCTGGCCTCGGCGGCCCCGCCCTCCGCGACGGAACGCGGCGCGGCTCCCGGCGCCGGGCTCGGCCGCTTCCACGACCAGCGCCTCGACTGGCGCAGCTGCGTCCTCGGGCCGGACGACGAGACGGGCCACGCCCTGGCGAAGGCGGGCGCGCGCTGCGCCGACGTCACCGTGCCCATCGACTACTCCGACCCCGGCGGCCGGACGATGAACATCGCCATATCGCGGATCAAGGCCACCGACACCCGCCACCGCGTCGGCCCCCTGCTCCTGAACGGCGGTGGCCCCGGAGGCCCCTCGCTCGGCGACGCACCGGACATCCACAAGGCGATGAAGGACGTCGCCGCGCGCTACGACATCATCGGCGTCGACCCGCGCTTCGTCGGCCGCAGCAACCCCTTGGACTGCAAGTGGCCCGTCTCCAGCGCCGTCTTCTCCGCCGGGGCCGGCCGCGCGGGCTTCGACCGGCAGGTCGCCCTGCACAAGGACCTGGCCGCCAAGTGCCGCGCCACGAACAAGTCGGTGCTGCCGTTCGTGAACACGCGCGACACCGCCCGCGACATGGACGTCATCCGAGGCGCCCTCGGCGAGCGGAAGATCTCCTTCCTTGGCTACTCGTACGGCACCTACCTCGGCACCGTCTACACCCAGATGTTCCCCGGCCGCTACGACCGCGTCGTCCTCGACGGGGCGATCGACCCGCGCCGCTACAACCCCCGCCTGCTGCGCGGCGCCGAGCCCGAGAACGACCGGGCGCTGTCCGACTGGGCGGCATGGGCGGCGAAGCGGCACGACACGTACGGCCTGGGCCGCACCCGCGCCCAGGTGCTCGCCGCCGTCGAGCGCACCGTCGAGGCGTCCGCGCGCGGGCTGACCGTCGGCACCGCCCCCGACACCTTCCGGCTCGACGACACCACTGTGCCGACGCTGCTCGTCATGGGCATCGCCGACGACACCGACGAGGCAAGGGCGGACTTCGGCGAGCAGGTGGCCGTCCTCGTCAAGGCGGCCAAGGGGCAACCGACCCGGCTCTCACCGGAGTTCACCGCGGCCCTGCGGTTCTACCTCACCGGCAAGGACTCGCACTACGGCAGCGTGCAGACGGCCGTCCTGTGCGGAGACAAGGCGGCTCCGCGCGACCCGGAGCGCCACTGGCGCGACATCCAGCGCAGCCGCGCCGCGCACCCGGTCATGGGACCGCTGACCAACAACATCACCCCGTGCGCCTTCTGGGACCGCCCCCGAGAGGAGCCCACCCAGGTCAGGCACGACGCCCCGGCCCTGCTCGTGGGCGCGACCGGTGACCCGCGCGCCACCTACGAGGGCACCGTGGCCCTGCGCGGCCTGCTGCCCAGCTCCAAGCTCATCACCATGAAGGGCGCCAACCGGCACGGGGTCTACGGCTTCTACGGCAACGACTGCGTGGACACGGAGGTCAACACCTACCTGGCCACCGGCAAGCTGCCGGGCAAGGACCTGACCTGCGTCAAGCAGGACGGCTGACGGCTGACGCACCCACCGCCCGCCCGGACCGCTCCTGGTCCGGGCGGGCGGCAGGGTTGCCGGGTGCCTCTCAGCCCTCGGACCGGCCCTGGCCCTCGCGGGCCGCGTTCGCCTCGCGGTGGGCCTTGGCCAGCTCCACGTACAGCGTGCCGTTGAGGGAGATGCCCGCGCGCTCCTCCTCGGTCAGCTCGCGCTTGACCTTCGCGGGGACGCCCGCGACCAGCGAGCCGGGCGGCACCCGCATCCCCTGCGGCACCAGCGCCTGCGCGGCGACGAGGGAACCGGCGCCGATCACCGCGCCGTTGAGGACCGTGGCGCCCATGCCGATCAGGCAGTCGTCCTCGACGGTGCAGCCGTGCAGGACCGCGTTGTGGCCGACCGAGACGCGCTCGCCGATGGACATCGGGAAGCCCGGGTCGACGTGCAGGGTGCAGTTGTCCTGGATGTTGCTGTCGGCCCCGATCTCGATGGGCCCGCAGTCGGCGCGCAGCACCGCGCCGTACCAGGTGCTCGCGCCCGCGCTCAGCGTGACCTCGCCGATCACCACCGACGTGGGGGCCGTGAAGGCCTCCTGGTCGACCTTCGGCTCCTTGCCGGCCAAGCCCATGACGAGTGCCTGCTGGCTCATCGGCTCGCTCCCTCTCTCCCGTACGTCCCCGTGCCGCCGTGGCGTCATCGCGTCGTCGTGCCCGTGTCGCGCCTGAGCGAACCGTACGGGACGGCGGCGCGCCCGCCGCCGCGTGGGGTGAAGATCACAGGGCGCCGGTGTGCTCGGCGCGCGCCCGGCTGAGTAACGTGAGCGGGTGCCCAGGAACAAGAACGTGTTCTCATCGCTGGCCGCCTGGCGGCGCGGCGTGGCGCAGCGCGCCGTCCACGCCGGGTGGGACTGGGTGCAGCGCACCGGCGCCGTCACCGCGCGGCGGCCCGGACGGCTGCGGTTCGGCGCGATCGGCGAGGGCACGCGCCTCGCCTTCCCGCAGGGCACGGTCTTCGGGGCGCCCTGGATCCGGCTCGGCGCGCACTGCATCGTCGGCGAACAGGTCACGCTGACCGCGGGGTTGATGCCCGACCTCGACCTCGGCCCGGACCCGATCCTGCGCATCGGCGACGGGGTGGTGCTCGGCCGCGGCAGCCATGTCATCGCGGACACGACGGTGACCATCGGCGACGACTGCTACTTCGGTCCGTATGTGTACGTGACCTCGACGAACCATTCCTACGACGACCCCCATACGCCGATCGGCAAGCAGTGGCCGCGGATGGAGCCGGTCGAGATCGGGCCCGGCTGCTGGATCGGCACGGGCGCGGTGATCCTGCCCGGGGCCCGGATCGGCCGCAACGTCGTGGTGGCCGCCGGGGCGGTGGTGCGGGGTGAGGTGCCCGACCACGCGGTGGTGGCCGGGGCGCCCGCCCGGGTCGTGCGGACGTGGTGCGCGGAGCGGGGCTGGGAGCCGCCGCTGCGCACGCCCGCGCCGGTGCCGATACCGGAGGGCATCACGCCGGAACAACTCCTCGCGCTGGGCGAGTTGACCGACCTGGAAGCGGCGCGACTTGCCGAGGTCGAGGGGAACGTCTGAGCGGTCCCGGTGGTGCCCTGAAGGGGTGCGGCGCTGTGTTGATGTGCGGCTCCGCCGCGTGGGCGCGACCGGCCGCCACGGACCCGCGGGCACACGACGGCCCGGTGTGGCACATCCAGCGGCGCGCTGCCGTGGCTCAGCCCGTCGCCAGCAGCACCGTGCCCACCAGCGCGAGGCCCGCCCCCGCGGCCTGCACCCCGCGCAGCCGTTCCTTGAGGACGCCGCGCGCCGCGAGCGCCGTCACGATCGGGTAGAGCGAGGCGAGCACGGCGGCGACGGTGACGGGCCCGCGCTGGGCGGCCATCGCGTACGTCCCGTTGGCGGCGACGTCCGCCAGGCCCACGAAGGCGAGCGCGGGCAGCGCGGTCCAGATCACGCGCATGCCCTGGCCCTCGGGGAGCGCCGCGGCGCCGCGCCGCACGGAGACGTACAGGGCCGTGCCGCCCGCGAGCACGTTGGTGACGCGCTGCACGAACAGGGCCAGGAACAGGCCGGTGACGCTGGTCGACGCCTCCGCGATGAGGGCCATGACCGCGCCGAAGCCGAAGGCCGCGAGCAGCGTCAGGAGCACCGCCTGCCGCTGCACCGGGGCGCCGCGCAGTTCCGGGCCGCCCGCGAGGACGATGCCCACGACGGCCACCGCGATGCCCGCGAACTGCCCGGGGCCCGGCCGCTCGCCGAGCATGAGCCCGACGCCCACCGGCACGGCCACGCCGAGTGAACCGAGCGGTGAGACGACGCCCATCGGGCCGAGCGCGAGGGCCTTGTAGAAGGCGAGCATCGCGACCGGGCCGACGAGCCCCGCGCCGACCGCGAACCACAGCTGGGGGCCCCACTCGCTCCAGGCGCCGGTGGAGACCACGATCACGCCGAGGACGACGACCGCGACGCACTGGGAGGCGACGACCACCGTGAGCGCGGGGATGCGTCGGGTCAGCAGTCCGCCGCCGAAGTCGGCGAGGCCCCAGAGCAGGCTGGTGGCCAGGGCGAACAGTGCTGTCAGTCCCGTCATGGGGAAGCCTCGCAGTACAGTGTGGTGAACCTTCGGGAACCCTCGGGTGCACCACACCGTAGTTCAGTACAGTGAACTCTGTCATCCAAAATATTGGACGGAATGTGTCGGACCTCGACCAGCTGACTCAGTCGCTCGCGCGCAACCTCAAGCGCTGGCGCACCGAACGGAACTTCACGCTCGACGCGCTCGCGGCCCGCGCGGGCGTCAGCCGAGGCATGATCATCCAGATCGAGCAGGCCCGCACGAACCCCTCCGTGGGCATCACGGTCAAGCTCGCGGACGCGCTCGGCGTCAGCATCACCACCCTGCTCGACTACGAACAGGGTCCGCACGTGCGGCTCGTGCCGCCGGAGCAGGCCGTGCGGATGTGGTCCACGGAGGCGGGCAGCAGCACGACGCTCCTGGTCGGGACCGAGTCGCGCGGGCCCTTCGAGCTGTGGACGTGGCATCTGACGCCGGGCGACGGCAGCGACTCCGACGCGCACCCGCCGGGGACGATGGAGCTGCTGCACGTCAGGTCCGGCGAGCTGACGCTGGTCGTGGACGGCGAGGAGCACCTGGTGGCGGCCGGATCGGCGGCGTCGTTCGAGGCCAATGTGGCGCACGGCTACCACAACAAGGGCGCGGAGCCGGTCGAGATGACGATGGCGGTGTCGGTGCCTCCGGCCCACGCGGGGGCGTACTGAGCCGCCCGGCGGCCGCCCTCCCGGCCCGCGCGCCCGCGCCCTGCGTTACGGTGCGGCCATGCGCGCTCCTCTCGGTGACTTCGACGTAGTCCGCCCCGCCCCCGAAGCCCTCGACCTCCTCGTCGCCCCCGTCGCCGCCGCCGTCCGCGGCTGGAGCGGGGCCGTTCCCGCCGACGAGTTGATCCATGTCGACACCGACCCGGAGTGGGCCGACACGGCCACGTTCGTGGAGCACTACGGCCCCGAACTGCTCGCCCGGTCCGCGAACTGCGTCGTCGTCGCGGGCAAGCGCGGGGGCGAGACGACGCTCGCCGCTTGCCTGGTCCTCTCGGCGGCGCGCGTCGACGTCAACGGCGTCGTTCGCCGCCGACTCGGCGCCCGCAAGGCGTCGTTCGCGCCGATGGACACCGCCGTCGGCGAGACCGGCATGGAGTACGGCGGCATCACCCCCGTCGGCCTGCCCGACACCTGGCCGCTGCTTGTCGACGCCGCGGTGGCGGACCTGCCGTACGTCCTCGTCGGCAGCGGCAGCCGACGAGGCAAGCTGATCGTGCCGGGCAAGGTGTTCGAGGGGCTGCCGAACGCGACGGTGATCGAGGGGCTCGGGGTCTGACGGCCGGGGCGGGCCAGGGCAAGCCGGGGGCGCGCGGGCGGATGCCCCGACCCCCGCGGACGGACGCCCCGACCCCTGCGGCGGCCGGGCCCAACGCCCCTGCGGGCGCTAGGAGATGACGCCCTCGGCCCGCAGCCGCTCGATGTCCGCCGCCTCCCGGCCGAGCTCGGCCAGGATCCTCTCCGTGTGCTCGCCCACCCCCGGCACCGGCTCCATGCGCGGGCTCACCCCGGAGAGGTCGGCGGGCGGAACGAGCGCCTGGAAGTCGGGCGCCGCACCCGGCAGGCCCACGTCGCGCCAGCGGCCGCGCTCGGTGAGCGCCGGGTGGTCGAGGAAGTCCGGGACGGAGTTGACGCCCGCGTTGGCGATGTTCGCGGCGTCGAGCAGCGCCGTCGCCTCCGCGCCGGTCAGCTCCGTGAACCGGGCCTGGACCGCCGCGTCCAGCTCCTCGCGGTGCGCCACCCGCGCGGAACCGTCGGCGAAGCGCGGGTCGGCCACCAGCTCGGGCCGCCCCAGGAAGTCCTCGCAGAGCGCCGCCCACTCCGGCTCGTTCTGCACGGAGAGCAGCACCTCCTTGCCGTCGGCCGCGGTGAACACGCCGTACGGCGCCACCGTCGCGTGCCGGGCGCCGACGCGCGGGGGCTGTGTGCCGCCGTACCGCGTGTAGTACGCGGGCTGGCTCATCCACTCGGCGAGGGCGTCGAAGAGGGTCACCTCCACGGCGGGCGCGCGGCCCGTCGTCGCGCGTGTGAACAGCGCCGACAGGATGCCGCTGTAGGCGTACATCCCCGCCGCTATGTCGGCCACCGATATCCCGACCCGCACGGCCTCCGCGGGCGTGCCCGTGAGCGAGAGCAGACCGGTCTGGCACTGCAGGAGCATGTCGTAGGCCTTGCGGTCCGCCCAGGAGCCGCTGGTGCCGTAGCCGCTGACCGTGCAGGTGATCAGGGAGGGGTGGCGGGCCTGGAGGTCCGCCGCCGCGAGACCGAGGCGGTCGGCCGCGCCCGGCGCGAGGTTCTGCACGAACACGTCGGCGCCCGCGAGGAGTTCGCGCAGGATCCGCTGCCCCTCCGGCGACTTCACGTCCAGCGTGAGTGATTCCTTGGAGCGGTTCAGCCACACGAAATAGCTGGCCTCGCCGTGCACGGTGGTGTCGTAGCGGCGCGCGAAGTCGCCGCCCCCGGGGCGCTCCACCTTGATCACCCGGGCGCCGAGGTCGGCGAGCTGACGGGTCGCGAAGGGCGCGGCGACGGCCTGCTCCAGGCTGAGGACCGTGATGCCGGCGAGGGGCGGCGGGTGCGGCACGGCGCCTCAGCCCCTCGTCCCGCGGTACTCCTCGTGGAACTGCTCGAACGACACCTCGTAGCCGTCCGGGTCCAGGCCCACGAAGATCCGCGCCCAGTCCGTGTCCTCGGGCTCCGTGAGCACCGGCAGGCCCTCGGCGCGCCACAGGGCGTGGGCCGCGTCGAGGTCGGGCGTCGGCACGGCCAGCGTGAAGCCGAGGCCGAGCGGGCCCCGGCGGGCCGCGGCGCCGCGCTCCTCGTCGTAGTACCCGTGCGCGTCCCGGGCCGTCAGGATCAGCCAGGTGTGGCCGAAGGTGAGATAGCGCAGGTGCGGCTGGTCGTCGTTGGGCAGCTCGCGGAAGCCGAGCTTCAAGTAGAGGTCGCCGGAGACCTGGAGATCCTTGACCCGCAGGCCGATCTTCAACTGCTTGCTGCCCATCATGCGGTACGCCCCTCCCGTGGCCGCGCCGGACGGGATCGGCCGCCCGGCGTGCGACGACCGTACCCGGGGGCGCGGGCCGGGGCGCGACCACCGCCGTTCACCTGATGCTCACGAGGGTCGGCACGATCGGTCTCGCGCACCTTGTGCGCAGTTCAGCCAGGGCGGTCACCGTGCTGAACAGGCGCCTTTCCCGCAGTCGGCCGCACGCTCACCCGCACCACCGCATCGCCGCACTCCCTTCGCTTCCCCGTGTCGCCCCGCTTCCCCGGCTTCTCCCTCTTCTCCTCTCTTCTCCTCTCTTCTCCCCCCTCCTTCCTCTCCGCTCCTGTCACTCCCGCCCGTCGGTTTCAGCGGACTCCCCGTCCGTCCCCATCGAACGGAGAACGTGTCATGCCCGCGACACCCCTCACGCCCGCCCCCGCGACCCCGGCCGCCGCCCCCGGCGCCCCGGTCACCCCGACCACCGCTCCCGTCCCCGGTGCCCCGGCCGCCCCCGACGCTCCCCGCTACGTCCCGTCCATCGCCGACTCCGAGGAGCAGATCCGGGCCGCCCAGCGGCTGCGCTTCCAGGTCTTCGGCGAGGAGATGGGCGCCACGCTCGACACCCCCGTGCCCGGGCACGACATCGACGCGTTCGACGCGCTCGCGGACCACCTGATCATCACCGACACCGCCAGCGGCGACGTCGTCGGCACCTACCGCCTGATCCCGCCCGGACGCACCGAACGCTCCTACTCCGACGGCGAGTTCGACCTCTCGGCGCTGCGCCCGCTGCGCTCCGCCACCGTCGAGGCCGGGCGCTCCTGCGTGCACCCCGACCACCGCTCCGGCGCCGTGATCAACCTGATGTGGTCCGCCCTCGCCCGCTACGTCCTGCTGTCCGGCCACCGCTACCTGGCGGGCTGCGCCTCCGTGCCGCTCTCCGACGGCGGCACCGCTGCCGCGAGCGCCTGGCTGCTCGGCACCGCCAAGCACGTCTCGCCGCCCGAGCTGCGCGTGCACCCGCACCGCCCCTGGACCCCCGGCGAGCGCGCCGGACACCGGCCGAGCTACGCCGACCTGCCGCCGCTCCTGCGCGGCTATCTGCGCCTCGGCGCCTGGATGTGCGGGGCGCCCGCGCACGACCCGGAGTTCGATTCCGCCGACTTCTTCGTGCTGCTCGACACCGAGCGCCTGAGCGACCGGCACCGCCGGTTCTTCCTCGGCGACGCCGAGCGCGGCCCCGCCGCGCCCGGGAGGAGCGCGTGAACCCCTGGGCCGTGGACGCGGGCTGTCCGCGCACCTGCGCGGTACGGCCCGCGACCCGGGTCGGGCCCGTCGAGGAGGCGCTGCGGTACGCGGCCGTCGCCAGGGAACTCGGGCGCAGCCTGCTCCTTGGTGAACGCCTCGCGGGGGACGCGGCGCCGCGCGTACAGGCCCGGCGGGTCCTGCGGGCGCTCGGCGTCGACCTGGAGGCGGCCCTCGCGCCGCTGAGCGTGCCGGGCTGCGACACCGGCACGCTGATCGTCGCCAACCACATCTCGTGGCTGGACGTCGTCGCGCTGCTCGCCGTCGAGCCCGTGTCCTTCGTGGCCAAGAAGGAGATCGGCCGGTGGCCCGTGGTCGGGACGCTCGCCCGCCGCATGGGCACGCAGTTCATCGACCGCGAGGGCGGTCGGCGGGAACTGCCCCTGATGGTCGGCGAGTTGGCCAAGACGCTGGCGTCCGGGCGGTCGGTCCTCGTGTTCCCGCAGGCCACCACGTGGTGCTCGGTCGGCTCCGGGAGGTTCCGGCGGGCCGCGTTCCAGGCGGCGGTGGACGCGGGAGTGCCGGTGCGGCCGGTGACGGTGGCGTACCGGCAGAGCGGTGCGGCCAGTACGGCGGCGGCGTTCCTCGCGGACGAGGGGTTCGGGGGGTCGCTGCGGCGGGTGGCCGTCGCGCGGGGACTCACGGTGCGGGTCACCGCGCACGCGCCGCTGCACGGGCACGACCGCAAGATACTCGCGGCACAGGCGTGGGCGGCGGTGTGCGCGGGGGAGGACGCGGCGCTTGCGGGGGCGCACGGCTGAGGGTCGGAGGCGCGGGCGCACGGGCGGACGCCGGGCGCACGGCCGGGGCGGGCCGCCGCGGCCACGGTGTGTGACCGCGTACGTTCAACTCGTGTTCACGGGCTGATCGCGCACCGCTGGCACGCTCGTCCCGCTCACCCACCCCCTGCGAAAGAGGACCACCGGTGCCCGTCACCCGAAAGCTCCGTACCTCCCTGCTCTCCGCGAGCGCCGTCGCCGGTGCCGCCGCGCTCGTCCTCCAAGCCGCGCTGCCCGCGCGGGCCGCCGCGGACTTCGACGTGACCGCGACGGTGGAGACCGCGCCGGTGTCGCACAGCGGGGACGCCGCCGACGACCCGGCGATCTGGGTGCACCCGGGCGACCCCGCGCGGTCCGTCGTGGTGGGCACGGACAAGAAGGGCGCGCTGGAGGTGTACGACCTCAAGGGCGCCCGCATCCAGCGGATCGACGGGGACCACGGCAACAACGTCGACGTACGCGGGAACGTCGTCGTGTCCGCGGACGACGAGGCGGCGGGCGGCGACGGCGCGATGCACGTGTACCGGATCGACCCGGCCACGCGGCAGCTCAAGCACCTCAAGGACGTGCCGACCGAGGTCACCGCGCACGGTATCTGCCTCTACGAGTCCCCGCGGTCCGGGAAGCTGTACGCCTACCCGAACTCCACCTCGGGCCGCGTCGAGCAGTGGGAACTCGCCGTCAGCGGCGACTCGGTGACGGCGACCTCCGTGCGGCTCTTCGACGCCGGGTCCGCCGTCGAGGGCTGCTACGCGGACGAGACCACCGGCAAGCTGTACCTCGGCGAGGAGGACGTCGGCGTGTGGGCGTACGGCGCCGAGCCGGGCGCAGGGACCGCCCGCACCAAGCTCGACTCCACCGGCTCCGGCGGCCACCTGACCGCCGACACCGAGGGCATCGCCGCCGCCGGGAACCGCCTGTTCGTCTCCTCGCAGGGCAGCGACGACTTCACCGTGTACGACCGGACCAGCGGCGCCTACCTCGGCCGCTTCGGCGTCGCGTCCGGCACCGCCGCCGACGACTGCGAGGACACCGACGGCATCGACGCCACCGCCACGGGCCTCGGCTCCGCCTTCCCCGAGGGCGTGTTCATCTGCCAGGACGGCTCAAACGGCGCCCCGGGCTCCAGCGGCAACCAGAACTTCAAGTACGTACCGCTCGAGCGGATCACCGACCGCGTCTGACCCCGCCGTGCCCGGCCACGGCCGGGCTCACCAGCCGGTGAACAGGAGGTGGTTGACGGCCAGGGCGAGCACCGCCTGCGCCGTCAGCCACGCCCGCGCGGACGGGCGCGGAAGCAGCGCGGCCGCGGGCAGCAGGAACAGCGCGAACGGCAGCCAGATGCGCTCCGTCTCCGCCTTGCTCATGCCGGACAGGTCCGCGGCGGCGACCGCGAGCAGGGCCACGAGGACCAGGCCCACGAGGCGGTCGGCCGCCGTGGTGTCCCGGGCGCGCCAGCGGCCCACCGCGCCCGGCGCCGCCGTGAGCGTCCGCCGCAGACCCGCCACCGTCGCGAGCCCGACGACGACCGCCGTGCAGGCCGGATTGGCCCACACCCAGTACCAGTACGGCCGCACGCCCGCCGCCCCCTGGTAGTAGCGGTCCACCAACAGGCGGTACGCCTCCCACCAGTTGAAGCCGAACGCCGTGAACACCAGCGGCACCACCGCCGCGCCCGCCACGAAATACGGCAGCGGGCGTGCCGTCCGGGCGACGAGCACGACACCGGCCGCGATCAGGGCGAAGAGCGTCAGGCCGTACGACAGGTAGCAGGTCAGGCCGAACAGCAGGCCGGCGCCGGTGGCGGCGAGGGCGGGGTGGCGGGTCGTGCGCGTCGCCGCGAGCGCGAGCAGCGCCGTCATCCAGGCCGTGACCGCGGCGAAGTAGCCGTCCGCCGACGCCCCCATCCAGACGGCGGCGGGCGCGAGCACCAGGAACGGCGCCGCGCGGCGCGCCGTCGCCTCGTCCGCGAGGGCCCGCACCGTGAGCAGCACGGCAAGGACCGCCGTGCCGCCCGCCGTGATGACGAACGCGCCCGCCCACCCGCCGCCGCCCAGGCCGATCCGGTCCAGGAGGACGAAGGTCAGCGGCGCCGCGGGCGGATGGCCCGCGGTGTGCGCGGGCCAGTGGTACTCGCCGGGCACCTGCACGATGTGCTGGGTGAAGTCCCGCAGCGTCGCCGGGATGTCGTCGAACCGGTCGATCACCCGCAGGTACTCGTACTTCGTGGTGAGGCGCTCGGCGACGCCGCGATGCCAGCCGTCGACCAGGGCCAGGGACCAGATCCACGCGGTGGAGGCCGCCCACGCGCCCGCGAGCAGCGCCCGCCAGGGCAGGCGTGCGGCGAGCGCGGGCCCGTACGCGACGACGGCCACGGCCACGGCCAGTGCGGCCGGGGTTCCCGGGCCCAGATGCGGGTCCCACTTGGCGTACAGGGGCGGCCAGTTGACGTGCAGGCTGCCGTCGTGGTCCTCCAGGTACCGGCCCACGACGACGGCCGCGGTGACGAGGAGGACGGCGAGGGCGGCGGCGACGAGGTCCCGGCGGGGGCCGGACGGGCGTGGTTCGGGGTGGTTCACCCTGGGCACGTTAGGGCGTCGGAGGCGGCGGACGGCGTGCGCGCGGGCCCGCGTCACCGGATCGTCAGATTCCGTGGGTCCGCGGCCTCACGTCAGCGTTTCGTCATGAGTCGCAGACGCCGAACCGCAGGTCAGGCAGCATACGGTCGGGACAGGGCGACGGACCCACGTCGCGTGGACCGCCGAGGACGCAACATGCGCGACACACCCCCACCTTCCCGCAGGCCCCGCCTCCGGACCCTGCTCCGCGAAGCGCCGACGACACTGGCGAAGCTCAAGGACCACGCGCCGTCGGCGCCCGGCAGCTGGCGCAGCCCGGTGCGCGGGACGTGGTTCACCGCCGTGCTCGGCACGGTCCTCCTCTTCGGAGTGACCCTCCTGTTCGTCACCGGCCTGCTGTCGTACGCCGCGTACAACCCCGGCCTCGCGCCGGTCAACGACAAGACACCCGACAAGGGACTGCTCGGCCTCTACCTCTTCGCCTGGCCCACCGACCCGCACTGGCTGTACCGGCTCACCCAGGGCCTGCACGTCACCGTCGGGATCACGCTGATCCCGGTGCTCCTCGCCAAGCTGTGGTCGGTGCTCCCCAAGCTGTTCGCGCTGCCGCCCGCGCGGTCCCTCGGCCACGCCCTGGAACGGCTCTCGCTGCTGCTGCTCGTGGGCGGCGCGCTCTTCGTGTTCGCGACCGGCGTCCTCAACGTCCAGCTGGAGTACGTCTTCCCAGGGTCCTTCTACCCGCTGCACTTCTACGGCGCGTGGGTGTTCTTCGCCGCCTTCGTCGCGCACGCCGCACTGAAGCTGCCGCAGACGGTGCGGGTGCTGCGCGCGGGCGGGCTGCGGGAGCGGGTGCGCAGCCATGAGGGGCGCGGGGCGGACGGGGGTTCCGGGCGTGGCCCGGAGGGCGAGGACGGGCTTGCCTCGCCCCGGCCCGCCGAGCCCACCGTGTCCCGGCGCGGCGCGCTCGGCCTCGTCGGCGGTGGCTCGCTGCTGCTGTTCGCGACGACGGCGGGGCAGAGCTTCGACGGATGGCCGCGCGCCACGGCGCTGTTCGCCCCGCACGGCGGCGCCGAACCCGGCCGAGGGCCCGGCGCCTTCCAGATCAACAAGACCGCCCGCTCCGTCGGCGTCGGCGCCGACCGCACCGGCGAGTCCTGGCGGCTCGTCGTCACGGGCCCCGGCCGCACCCTGCGCCTCACCCGCGCCGACCTGCTCGACCTAGCCCAGCACGGTGCCGACCTGCCCATCGCCTGCGTCGAGGGCTGGTCGACGTCCGACCAGGCGTGGAGCGGCGTACGGCTGCGGGACCTCGCAGCGCTCGCCGGATACGAGGACGACGCACCCGGCGTCCTCGTGGAGTCCCTCCAGCTCCGGGGCTCCTTCCGCAAGGCGGCCCTGCGCGACAACCAGGTCCGCGACGCCCGCTCCCTGCTCGCCCTGCGTGTCAACGGCGCCGACCTGACGCCGGACCACGGCTACCCGGCCCGCGTCATCGTGCCCGCCGCGCCCGGCGTACTGAACACCAAATGGGTGTCCCGGCTGACCTTCGGAGAACTGTGATGAAGCACGTGTCCGCCCCGAGGAAGCACGTGTCCGCCTCCGTGCGGCTGACCGCCACCCTGCGGCGCCGGTACGGAGAGGGCCCGCTCCACCTCCTGCTGCTGCTCGCCTCGTTCGCGCTCGCGCTCTACGCGGGCGTGCGGCTGCTCGCCGACGACTGGGTCATGGTCACGGTGTGGTTCGTGGGCGCGGCCCTGCTGCATGACCTGGTCCTGGTGCCGGTGTACGCGGCCGCCGACCGCGCGGTGACGGCGCTGGTCGGCGGGCGCGACGGCAGCCGCCGGGAGCGGACGGTGTACATCCGCGTCCCGGCGGCGCTCTCGCTGCTGCTCCTGCTCGTCTGGTTCCCGCTGATCACTCGTCAGGTCCCGCGCTACGAGAGGTCGACGACGCTGCCCGCCGACGTGTTCCTGACGCGCTGGCTGCTCGTGACGGCGGCGCTGTTCGCGGGGTCGGCGCTGTGGTTCGCGGTGCGTGCCTGGTCGGCGTCACGGCCGGGGAGGGAGGCGGGCGCGGGGCGGGGGTGAGGCGTGGTGGGGGCATGCGCGGTGGAGCCGTGTGTGGTGCGGGAGTCGGGTACGGCGGGGGTGTGTGCGGCGGGCGCTCGACGCGTGGCTGGTACGTCCCGCGCCGCGCGTCCTTCGGCCCCCTGGCGTGAGCCCCGGCGCCGCAGCGCCACGAAGCGGCGGCCGTCCGCCGACCACTGATCGGCGACCCGCCAGCCCGCCGCGCGGGCGTGACCGAGCAGCGCGGGCGTGCCGAGCCGGGCCCACGGGAACACCTCGCCGGGATCGGCGAGCCCGCGGCCGTCGTCGAGATGCACCCGTACCCGCTCGTCGACGTCGACGGGCGCGGTCTCGGCGATCAAGAGACCGTCCGGCGCCAGGAGTTCGGCGACCCGCGCGAGCAGTGCGGCGGGGTCGCCCCCGATGCCGATGTTGCCGTCCATGAGCAGCGCGGTGCCCCAGCGCCCCTCGCCCGGCAGCGTCTCGAACACCGACCGGCGCAGCGCCGTCCCGCCGAGGTGCGCCGTGTGCCGGACCGCCGCCTCGCTCACGTCGATGCCGAGCGCGCGCCGACCGAGGGCGGCGAGCGCGGCCACGAGGCGGCCCGGGCCGCAGCCGATGTCGAGGACGGGCCCCGCGCACCGGCGCAGCGCCGACAGGTCGGCCCGGTCCGGCGCCGCGCACCAGCGCTCCACGTCCAGCGGCAGCAGCCAGCCGTCCGTGCGGCGCAGGAACAGAGGGCCCCGCCCGGCGCGCAGCGCGTCGGCGTAGGGTCCCGCGCTCCACGACGGGGCCGCGTCCGGGGGCGGCACGACCGTGCTCATCGGCGCCCGGCCCCGGCCAGGCGCGCGAGTTCCCCCGCGAACCGGGTGTCCGGGGCGGCCGCCGCGACCGCCGCCGCGTCGGCCGCCGTGTCGACGTCCCGCAGCACCGGCAGATCGCGCACACGCAGGCCCGCAGCGGTGAGGCGGGCACGCTGGACGGCGCCCGTCGTCGGCGTGGACATCGGCACGCCCCGCAGCAGCCCCGGATCGGGCGCGGCCAGACCCAGCGCCCAGAACCCGCCGTCCGCCGCCGGTCCGAACCACGCGTCGGCAGCGCGCCAGGCGTCCCCCGCGACCGCGGGCGCGAGCAGTTCGGGGGAGACCTGCGGGGTGTCCATGCCGACGAGCAGCGCGGGCCCCGCACAGGCACCGAACGCCCCGGCGAGCCGCTCGTCGAGACCGCCCGCACACTGCGGCACCACCTCGACACCGTCCGGGAGCCAGCCCCCGGGCACCCCGTCGAGCACGAGCACACGCCGCCGCGCGGGCACGGCCAGCACGACGCGCAGGGTGTCGACGAGCGCGGCCTCGGCGAGCCGGGCGGCCTCCTCGGGCGTGTAGGGCGGGGTGAGCCGGGTCTTCACGCGGCCGGGGACGGGGGATTTGGCGATGACGAGGAGGGTGAGGTCGGGGGTCATCGCGTGGAGCCCTCCCGCGTCGGCCGCGCCCCGGTGCCCGGAGGCTCGGCGAGTACGGCGCGCATGTCCCGCACGGCCTGCCAGGTGCCCCGCCACGTACCGGTGACCTTCGACCTGCCCGCGCGCGGCAGATAGGGCACGTCCCGCTCCTCGACGCGCCAGCCCGCGTCGGCGGCCCGCACCACCATCTGCAGCGGATAGCCGCTGCGCCGGTCCGTCAGGTCCAGGGCCAGCAGGTCCGTGCGGCGGGCCGCTCGCATCGGGCCCAGGTCGTGCAGGCGCAGGCCGGTGCGGCGGCGCAGCATCCGGGCCAGGGCGAGGTTGCCCGCGCGGGCGTGCAGCGGCCAGGCGCCGCGTGCCCGGGGGCGCCGACGGCCGAGGACGAGGTCGGCGCGGCCCGCGGCCACCTCGCGTACGAACGGTTCGAGCTCGCGCGGATCCATGGACGCGTCGCAGTCGCAGAAGCAGACCACGTCCGCGTCGGCCGCGGTGAGCCCCGCGTGGCAGGCGGCCCCGAAACCGCGCCGCGGCTCGTGCACGACGGTCGCCCCGAGCGAGCGCGCCAGCTCCGCGGAGCCGTCCGTGGAACCGTTGTCCACGACGATGGCGCGCCAGCCCGCCGGGACGTGCGCCAGCACCCACGGCAGCGCGGCGGCCTCGTCGAGGCACGGCAGGACGATGTCGGCCGGGGCGGGCGTGGCGCGCGGGGGCGTGGCGGCCGCGGGGTCCGGTGGGGTGGGGTCCGGGGACGCGGCGGCGTCGAGGCGGCCTCGCGGGCCGGGGGCGTCGGGGGCGTCGGGGGAGGAGTGGTTCACGGCATTCACCCTACGAAGCGAAAAGGGGCAAAACGGGCGGAGGTTCCTTACGAAACGCGGACGTCGGATCCGGGTGGACGCGTGGCGCCAGGCGCTTGCGGACGGCACCCCGCCCGTCCTCACGAGCGGCGCCCGCCCGCCCTCCGCGTGCGGCGCCCGTCTGCCCTCACGAGCGGCCGTCAGTCCTTACGAAACGAGGACAACCGCAGGCCGCAGCGGCTCTCGGTCCTCGCGCGCGGGCACGTGGTGCGAGGCTTGTCGCATGGACACATCTCCCTCGGGACCCGGCGCCCGCGAGCCCGCACTTCCAGGCCCCGCGTCCGGCACTGGCACTGGCCCCGCGTCCGGCACCGGGCCCGCGACCGGCGCCCGCGTCCTCGTCGTGGACGACGACCGCACCGTCGCCGAGGTCGTCACCGGCTATCTGGTCCGCGCCGGGTACGAGGTGGAGCAGGCGGAGGACGGCCCGGCCGCGCTGGAGCGCGCCGCCGCTCGTCGGCCCGACCTCGTCGTGCTCGACCTGATGCTGCCCGGCATGGACGGCCTGGAGGTCTGCCGCAGGCTCCGGGAGCGGGGGCCCGTGCCCGTGATCATGCTGACGGCGCGGGGCGACGAGGACGACCGGATCCTCGGCCTGGAGGTGGGGGCCGACGACTACGTCACCAAGCCGTTCAGCCCGCGCGAGCTGGTGCTGCGGGTGGAGTCGGTGCTGCGCCGCAGCCAGGCGTCCGCACCCCGCCCGCGCCCCGGCGGCTCGCTGCTGCGCGCGGTGGGCCTCAGCCTCGACCCGGAGGCTCGCCGCGCCACCAAGAACGGCACGGAACTCGCCCTGACGGTGCGGGAGTTCGACCTCCTGGCGTTCTTCCTGCGCCACCCGGGGCGGGCCTTCGGCCGGGAGGAGCTGATGCGGCAGGTGTGGGGCTGGGACTTCGGCGACCTGTCGACGGTGACGGTTCATGTGCGCAGGCTGCGCGGGAAGGTGGAGGACGATCCGGCGGCGCCGCGGTTGATCCAGACGGTGTGGGGGGTGGGGTATCGCCTCGACGGCGCGGTCCCCGACTCGGGAGCGGACGCGGCCCCGGGCATGGACGCGACCCCGGCCCCGACCCCGGACCCGGGCGCAGCCAGGGCCCCGGAAACGGACGCCACAACCCCGGCATACGCGCCCGCGCCCTCGCTCACTCGCCCCGGCGGAAGCACCCCCCGGCCATGAACGACATCCTCCTCATCGCCGTCTACGCCTTCCTCGGCGCGGTCGCCGCCGGACTGCTCGGCGCCTTCGTCCTGCGCCTGCTGCGGCACCGCTCGCTGATCGTGTCGATGACCGTGGTGGCCGCCGTGGCCGTGACCGCGATGCTCGCCGGGACGCTGGCCGTGGCATGGCAGATGTTCCTGTCCCGGCACGACCTGACCGTCGTCACCGTGGTCGTCGCCATGGCTGCCGTGGTGTCGCTGGCCACCGCGCTGCTGCTCGGCCGGTGGGTGGTGGCCCGCAGCAAGGCGCTGACGCTCGCGGCCCGTTCCTTCGGTACGGGTGGCAGCTTCGCCGCGCCCGACGAGCCGGCGACCGCCGAACTCGCGGCCCTCACGCGGGAGTTGGAGTCGACCAGCGCGCGGCTCGCTGAGTCCCGGGAGCGTGAGCGGGCCCTGGAGAGCTCCCGCCGTGAGCTGGTCGCCTGGATCTCACACGACCTGCGGACGCCGCTCGCGGGCCTGCGGGCCATGGCGGAGGCCCTGGAGGACGGCGTGGCGGCGGACCCCGACCGCTATCTGCGGCAGATCCGCACGGAGGTGGAGCGCCTGAACGGCATGGTCGGCGACCTCTTCGAGCTCTCCCGCATCCACGCGGGCGCGCTCGCCCTGTCGCCGTCACGGATCTCCGTGTACGACCTGGTGGGGGACGCGCTCGCCGGGGCGGACCCGCTGGCGCGGGAGCACGGCGTGCGGCTGGTGGGACGGCGCATCGACTCGGTGCCGATCGAGGTCGACAGCAAGGAGATGAGCAGGGTCCTGGGGAACCTTCTGGTCAACGCGATTCGGCGGACCCCGGCCGACGGGACGGTCGCCGTCGCGGCGGAGTGCTCGGACGACGCCGTCGTCCTGTCCGTGACGGACGGCTGCGGAGGCATCCCCGAGGAGGACCTGGGCCGGGTCTTCGACACGGGCTGGCGCGGCACCCACGCCCGTACGCCCCCGGCGGGCGCGGGCCTCGGCCTCGCCATCGTCCGCGGCATCGTCGAGGCCCACGAGGGCCGCGCGGCGGTACGCAACGTCTCCGGAGGCTGCCGCTTCGAGGTGGTCCTGCCCCAGGCCGGACCGGCGTAGGCCCGGCTGACGTCACCGGGCCGGTGCAGACCCGGCGGGCCCAGCCGGATCGACGTAGGTCCGGCTGGCCTCGCTGGGCTGATGCAGGTCGGACCGATTCCACTGGGCCTGCGCACGTCTGGCCGACTCCGCCGGGCAGGCGTGGGCGCGGCTGACGTCACCGCGTCGGCGTAGGTCCGGTGGATCCCACTGGGCCCGCGCATGCCCGACTGACCCCGCCCGACCGGCGCAGGTCCGGCCGATCCCACCGGACCGGCGCACGCCCGACCGGCGCAGGTCCGGCCGATCCCACCGGACCGGCGCACCTCCGACCGCCTTCGTCGGACCGACGCACCTCCGCCCGACCCCGCCCGATCGACGCGCCTCCGCCCGACTGGCGCACTTCCGCCCGCCCCCACCCAACCCGCGCAGGACCAGCCGACCACCCACTGAACACCCCGGCCCCGCCCAGACCACCATCACCCCGCCGCGCCCTCGCCCTGCCCCCGCGAAGCCCTCTCTCCCGACGCCTGCCGCGCAGGCATCCGCCCCCCCCGCCCCCGCGGAGCCGTCTCCCTACCGCTGCCCGCCGCGAAGGCGCCCCCGGCCCCCGCCAAGCCCTTCCCCCCGACGCCCGCCGCGCAGGCGCCCTCACCGCAGCTCCGCCCCCGCGAACTCCCGCATCCCCTCGGCGAAGCCGATCTGCGGGCGCCACCCGAGTGCGGACCGCAGGCGGGTCGAGTCCGCTGTCACATGGCGCACGTCGCCGAGTCGGTAGTCGCCGGTGACCACGGGGGCGGGGCCGCCGTGGGCGTCGGCGAGGGCGTGGGCCATCTCGCCGACGGTGTGGGGGTCGCCGCTGCCCGTGTTGTACGCGGTGAACGTCCCGGGGGCCGTTGCGTCCCTTACGGACTCCAGGGCCGTCGCGGCGGCCGCCGCCACGTCCCGTACGTGGACGAAGTCCCGCCGCTGGCCGCCGTCCTCGAAGACGCGCGGTGCCTCACCGCGGGCGAGCGCGGAGCGGAACAGGGCGGCCACCCCGGCGTAGGGGGTGTCGCGCGGCATGCCGGGGCCGTACACGTTGTGGTAGCGCAGCGACACCGCGCGGCCGTCGGTCGAGCGGGCCCAGGCCGCGCTCAGGTGTTCCTGCGCCAGCTTCGTCGTGGCGTACACGTTGCGCGGGTCGACGGGCGCGTCCTCGGCCACCAGGCCGGGCGCCAACTCCGCGCCGCAGGACGGGCAGAGCGGCTCGAACCGCCCGGCCAGCAGGTCCTTCTCGGCGCGCGGCCCGGGCCGCACCACGCCGTGCCGCGCGCACGCGTACCGTCCCTCTCCGTAGACGACCATCGACCCGGCGAGCACCAGGTCCCGCAGCCCGGCCCGCGCCATCGTGGCGAGCAGCACCGCCGTGCCGAGGTCGTTGCAGCCGACGTACGCGGGCGCGTCCGCGAAGTCCTTGCCGAGCCCCACCATCGCCGCCTGGTGGCACACCGCGTCGACACCGGCCAGCGCCGACTCCACGCCGTCGGGGTCGCGCACGTCCCCGACGACGAGCCGCTCCCCGGCCCGGGCCGCGCGCGGCGGCCCGTCGTGCGCCGACGCGAGGACCGCGTCGTAGGAGACGACTTCGTGGCCGCGCGCGAGGAGCGCGTCGACGACGTGTGTTCCGATGAATCCGGCTCCGCCGGTGACCAGTACCCGCATGCCGCCCACGCTAGGCAGCGAAGAGCCCGCCCGGCCCGCGCCACGGCCCCGCGTCACCGTTCCGTAAGACCCCGCCCTGGGCGGCAGTCGTCGCCGTGGCCGTACAGCGCGGTCGTACGGACCCCCGCCTGGAACCGCGTCCGCACCCCGAGCACCGCCATGATCCGGCTCATCCGGCGCTCCACCGTGCGCTGGGCCACGCCGAGACGGCGGGCGATGGCGCTGTCGGTGAGCCCGGCGCGCAGGTGGGCGAGCAGCAGTTCGTCGTCGGGGGAGAGCCCGGCGTGGGCGGCCGGGGCGGCGGGCCACAGCGGGGTGGCGCGCTGCCAGAGGAGTTCGAAGAGGGCGATCAGGCCGTCGAGCAGCGCGGACTGCTGGAGGACCAGGATCTCCTCCTCGCTGGGCAGCACGAACGGCACGAGCGCCACCTTGCGGTCGGCGACCACCAGCTTCAGGGGTACGTCCGCGAGGACCCGGCTCTCCTCGCCGCGCTCGGCGAGTTCCCGGGTGGCCTCCACACGGCCGGGTCCGTCGAGGCCCGCCTGGTCGTAGATCGCGCGATAGCGCAGGCCCTTGTCCAGCCGCTCCCGCTGCACGGTGTCCTGCCGCCGCAACGGCTCCACCACATAGGGCGGTTTGTCCAGGATCAGCATTTCGCTCTTGGCCGTCTGCTGGGTCTGGAAGAACTGCTGGGCGATGGCCTCGCGCCCGCGCAGCAACTGCACCGGCGAGCCCTCGCCGCGCAGCCGCCCGGCCCGGAACTCCTCGGCGAGCCCGGCCGCGGCGAGGCGCGCGTGCGCGATCTCCTCCTGGCGGCGCAGCGCGAGGACTTCGAGCGCCACGTCGGGCGGCGCCGGGGTGAGCCGCTCCGTGCCGTCCGCGGCGCCCGTCAGGAGCCCGAGGCGGGCCAGCGAGCGCACATGCCCGCGCACCGACTCCTCGGTGAGACCGGTGGCCGCCGCGAGCGCGGTGAACGTCGAGCCGGGGGCGGCGAGGAGCGCACGGTACACGCGCTCGTCGCCGGGGCCGACGCCGAGCCCGGCGAGCACCGGGGTGTGCGGGGCCGACGGGGCGTGCGGGCCTTGTGGGCCGTGCGGGGTCTGCTCCGGCGTCGCGTCCATGCCATCGTCTTCCCTGTCCTGGGCGTCGGAATGCCGACAGTGGCGGAACTCCGACGCTCCCGCGGGCACGGACCCCGGTACGGTCATGCCTGTCATGGATGCGGTTGTCATGAACGCCGAAGTCGCATGCCGGAAGCGGCAGTCTGCCTGACAACGATTTCCGCGTCCACGGCACGTTCCGTCTTCCGGCGGTGCCGCGGGCCGTGCAGGGCCGCGCGCGGCGCGCGACAGGAGACCGGCACGGGATGCCCCGGCTCGACGCCCCTCACGTCAGGGGCGCCAACCCCCCACTCGGGGCATCCCGCGCCCCCTGCCCGCCGCCTGCCCACTTCGCGCGCCTCGCGCCCGTTGCGCACGCCCTCTGCCCCTCGGCGACCACACCCGTCCCACCCGCCCCGTTCGCGCACGGCCGGCGGTCGCGCGCCCGTGCGGCATCAAGAGCGCGTAAAGATTGCCGGAAAATGGCAGTGCGCCGAAGGGGTGGATCGCGTCAGGATGGGAGTGCAGGGACGGGGGGCGAGGGCCCGGGTGCCGGATCACGGAAACGAGATCCGGCACCCGGGTGCGTGCGGATCCCGTGCGTGACCGGTCAAGGGGGCGGGGGCATGGGGGAGTTGATCGACGCGGCGGTGGGGTTTCCAGGAGTGGCCTTCACCTCCGCGATGGCGGTGGTGGTGTGCTTCTGGCTGCTCGTCGCGGTGGGCCTGGGACGGGCCGACAGCTTCGACGAGGACGCCGATCTGGGCGCCGCCGGGCTCGGCGGGATGCCGGTGGCCGTGGCGGTGTCGCTGCTCGTGGGCACGGGCTGGCTGGTGAGCCTGGCGGGCTCCGTCGCGCTCGCACAGACCGGCTGGGCGGGGCTCGCGCACGCGGCGGGGGACGTGGGGCTGCTCGTGGTGGCGGCGCTCGTCGCGTACGGCGCGACGCGCGTGCTCGTCCTCGCGCGGGCGCGAGGCCCGCGCGGCCGCGCCGATCCGTCGCCGCGCGACTTCGTCGGCTCCGTGTGCACGATCCGCACCGGCTGGGTCGACCTGGAGTCCGGCCGGGCCGAAGTGGCCGCGCCGGACGGGACCGTGGCCGTCGTCGAGGTCCGTCAGGACCCGTCCGCGCCGGGGGAGCCGCTGGCGGTGGGCGGCAGCGCCCGGCTGCACGCGTACGACACCACCGGCGCGTTCTTCTGGGCCGTGCCCTGCTCGGTGGCGCTCGCCCCGGGCCGGCCGCGCCCCCGCCCCGCCCGCACCACCGAGGACCCGCCCACCGGCCACGCGCCCACCGGCCCCGCCGACGGCCCCTGGCCGCACGCCGACTGCGCGTGACGACTCGCCCGCGCCCGGCCCTCTCCGTCCCTGGACTCCCCGCCCCGGCCCCCGAGTCGACGCCGACCCACCCCCGGCCCTCGCTCCCACCCCCGCCCCTTCCCCCGGCCCGCCATGCGTTAAAAAGGCGTCAGGAACTGATCGGGGCACGGGGGTTGCTGGTGGGGAGTCATGACATACCGGGCGACTATCTGGACGGCTACGCCCGGATACTCGCCGACGCGTCCGCCACCGGCCGCGGGCTGACCCGCGAGGAGCTGGAGTCGCGGCGCGCCCTCGGCGAGCGCGCGGCCGACGCCGGGTACGGACTGCGTGCCCTGGTCGGCGCGCACCTCGCGGCGACGCGGGCGTACGGGACGGGTGCCGCCGCGCCGGTGTCCGCCGAGTCCCTGCTCGCCGCCGTGGAGCAGGCCGTGGACGCCTTCGCGGAGGGGTACGAGCGCGCCCAGCGCCTGGCGATCCGTCAGGAGGAGACCGCGCGCCGCGAGTTCATCGACGACCTGCTGCACGGACGCAGCGACCTCGGCCTGCTCGCCGAGCGCGCCGAACGCTTCGGCTTACGCCTGTCCTCCGCGCACGCCGTGGCCGTCGCGCAGGGAGAGCGCGCACACGAGGAGGGCGACAGGGTGCCGCGCGCCGTCGAGCAGGCGCTCACGGGCCGCTTCGGCGACCGCAGCGTCCTGGTCACCACCAAGGACGGCCGCCTGGTGTGCGTGGCGCCCGGCGACCAGGACGACGTCCTCGACTTCTTCGCGGCGCAGGCGCACACCGCCACCGGGGGCGGCCGCGTCGCCATCGGCCGCCCGCAGCCAGGGCCGGGCGGCGTCGTCCAGTCGTACGAGGAGGCGCTGGGCGCCCTGGACCTGGCCGCGCGCCTGGGCCTGACCGCGCCCGTCCTGCGCGCCGCCGACCTGCTCGTCTACCCGGTCCTGACCCGCGACCGGCAGGCCATGGCCGACCTGGTCCTGAACACCCTCGGCCCGCTGCGGGGGACAAGGGGCGGCGCCGAACCCCTCATCGAGACCCTGTCGGCCTACTTCGACACCGGCTGCGTCGCGGCCCAGGCGGCCCGCCGCCTGAACCTCAGCGTGCGCGCCCTGACGTACCGCCTGGACCGCATCCACCGCCTCACCGGCACCAACCCGGCCGATCCGCTGCACCGCTACACCCTCCAGACGGCGGTGATCGGGGCGCGTCTCCTGGACTGGCCGGACCGCCCGTTCTGACGGCCCGAGCCCCCGGCAGGGGGTCAGGAGTAGCTGAGGATCAGCGCCGCCAGGGTGACCTGGGCGCTGATCTGCACCGTGATCAGCAGCCCGCGCCAGCCCTCGAACGGCAGTCGGGCGTGCGGCCACGCGGCCGCCATGACACCGGACACCGCCGAGACGAGGAAAGCCCCCACCGTCAGCGCCGGGGAAACCTGCGCACAGTCGACGCCGTACGTCACGCACCCCGAGGCGCGTTCGGAGGCAAGCGTGAGCACGAGGGAGCCGATGGCGGTGGGCACGAGGAGCACGAGGGTGACCAGGGCGGTGATGCGGGCGGCCCGGTCACCGGCGTCGGGCCGGGGAGCGGCGGAACCGGGGCTGTTGGTGTCCATGACCCCAGTCCAGCCGTGGCCAAAGCCCTGGAGAACCGGTCGGGTACTCAGGTGACGTGAGTGGTCGCACTCACCTGGACGTGGGCTCTCCCGCCCGAGGGCGCCCTACGCCGACGGTCCGAGCCGCGGTATCTCGATGGCGGGGCACCGGTCCATGACCATGTCGAGGTCCGCGGCGCGCGTGCGTTCGTACGCCGCCTCGTCGACGACGCCGAGTTGGAACCACACGGCCTTCGCGCCGATGGCGACGGCCTCGTCGGCGACGGCGCCCGCGAGGTCGCTGTTCACGAACACGTCCACGACGTCGACGTCGAAGGGGATGTCGGCCAGCGAGGCGTACCCCTTCTCGCCGTGCACCGTCTCCGCCTTCGGGTGGACCGGCACGATGCGCTTGCCGTAGCGCTGCAGGACGTCGGCGACGCCGTGCGCGGCGCGCCGCTCGTTGTTCGACAGGCCGACGACGGCCCAGGTGTCACCGAGTCCGGTGAGGATCCTGCGGACGGTGGCGGGGTCGCCGTACATGTCGGGCCTCCAGGGGTGTCGTCGGTCTCACTACGCCAACGGCGGCGCCGGCCGGGTGTTTACCCGGCCGGCGCCGCCGGGGGGTCCGGGCGGTCGGGCGGCGTGTGCGCGGCCCC
>NZ_JBHXTE010000052.1:0-66968 GCF_042677545.1 Streptomyces sp. NPDC127108
TCCCCCGCGGGGGCGCGCCCCCCCGGCCGCGCCCACGGCCGGTGGGTCAGGCTCACGTACCGGCCAACGGCATGCCGCACGCGACCAGTTGGCCGCGCCCCGCGGCCCGGTCCAGGGCGCCGCGCAGCAGGTCCTCGCGGGGCTGGCGGCCGATGGCACCGGCGGGCGCCGCGAACAGCAGCACCGCCTGCAGCTTGTTGGCCGCGGCCCGCCAGCCCTCGGTGACCTGGAGCGGCTGGTGCGCCTGCCACCAGGCGACCTGCGGGCCGCCCGCCGTACCGGGCTGGAGGATGGCGTGCAGCTGGCCCATGGCGAGCAGCACCGACCAGCCGTGCAGCGTCGGCGGCACGCCGTCCAGGGACGTCACCGGCATGAAGCCCTGCTCGATCAGGAGCGGCAGGAAGTCGTCGCCGCCCCCGGGCGCGGCGCCGGGGCGGGCGATCGGCCCGGTCGGCTCCACGACGAGCGCGGGCCGCAGCTCGCCCTCGATGAGGACGAGCCCGCTGGTGACGCCGAGCACGGCCTGCTCGGGGCGGCCGCCGAGGCTCGCGGCGGAGTCCGGGGCGTCCCCCGTGTCGCCGGTGATCGAGCGGACGGCGCCCTGGAGCTGCTCCTCGGCCACCTCGACGATCTGGGACGGCAGGCAGGCGGAGTGGGCGAAGGCGAGCACGGCGGTCTCGTCACCGACGAACAGGACGGTGCTGGTGCGCTCGCGGTCCGAGTCGCCGGGGGTGCGACAGGAGGTGCAGTCGTAGGCGCCCGGGGCGTTCTCCCCGGCGAGCAGGCGGTCGGCTTCTTCATCGCCGATCTCGGCGCGTACCTCGTCGCTGAGGTCGAGCATGCGCGGCACGGGTGGCTCCTCGGAATCGATGCGTGGGGTGTCCGGGTGGTGCCCGGCTCATGAAGGAGACAACGGGCGATCAGTGGTGCAAGTCACGCGCGAGGGCGAACGGAATTGAACTGTCCTGAGCGGAGCGTGAGTTGACGGGCGGAATCAGTCACTCCATGCCAACGACTGCTGAGGGCAAGGAAGTTGGGGCGGTGAGGTGGGTCACAGATCGATTCGGGTGAGGGGTGACATGTATCGATATCGGACTATTAAGTGGGTGTCCGAAACTCGACGATACTACCGGTAACAGTCAACTGGCCTGGAATGACGAGGATCCGGTTGATGGCGGGGCGAGAGCGCTTCTAGATTCCACCGCCGTGTGCAGTGAGCACCGCTCGGGTACGACCGCCGATCGCACCGGCCGGACTTCCGGCGTCAGGGTGCGGCAGGGCGCCGCGCAGCCTCGAAGACCGTCACGGATCCGCACGGATCCCGGTGGCGGGACGGCTGCGCGCCGTCCGACCGGCGGACGGGGCTCGGCGGGAACCCGGCGTCGGATACGCGCGGGGCCCGCGGAGCCCGGGGGAGCCCGGGTCCTTGGAGAGGGAAATTCATGTCCGTTCGTCCCCAGTACATTCGCAGGACGGCAGTGCTCGGCGGGGCCGCGCTTCTCGCGCCCCTCGCACTGCTCGCCGCGAGCGGTCAGGCCGCCGCGGACAGCGGAGTGTGGGACCGGATCGCCCGCTGCGAGAGCGGCGGGAACTGGCAGACCAACACAGGCAACGGCTACTCCGGAGGACTCCAGTTCTCCGCCGGGACCTGGCGGGCGTACGGCGGCACGGCGTACGCGCCTACGGCCGCCCAGGCGTCCAAGGCACAGCAGATAGCCGTCGCGTCGAAGGTCCAGCGTGCCCAGGGCTGGGGGGCCTGGCCGTCCTGCTCGGCACGCGCCGGAGCGCACGGCTCCGCGCCCGGAGGGGCCGCGCCCGCCGCCCCGAAGCCCGCGGCGCCCAGGTCCACCGCGCCGAAGGCGGCACCGGAGCAGCCCGCTCCGACGTACCGCGCCCCCGCCCGCAGCGACCGGGGCACCGCCTACCGCGCGCCCGGCGGCTCGGGCAACTACACCGTGCGGTCCGGTGACACGCTCAGCCGCATCGCGGCGGCGCACGGCACCAGCTGGCAGCGGATCTTCGCGGCCAACCAGGGGGTCATCGGCGGCGATCCGAACATGATCGTGCCCGGGCAGCGGCTCGTGGTCTGACAGTTCGACAGTTCGACGGCTCTGACGCCGCGGCCGGGCCCGACCGGTCGCGGCGTCAGCGGCTTCAGCCGACCGGGTGGGTCGCGCCGCCGTCGGCGCGGCGCGGGCCGGACCGGGCTGATGATCTGCTTAGCGTGACCCGATGCACCCGCTGTCGAACACACGTCTTCGGTCTCGGTCCGTGACTCTGCTCGCCACGGCGGCCCTGTCGCTCCTCGCGCCGTCGGCCACCGCTGCGCCCACGCCGCCGCGGCCGGGCGCCGAGGCCACCAGGTACGCCTACGAGTGCTCCCGCGCCGAGGGGCCCTGGGCCTGCCTCGCCCACTGCGAGAGCAGCGGCCGCTGGGACGCCAACACCGGGAACAACTACTACGGCGGCCTGCAGTTCTACCAGCCCACCTGGGTGGAGCACGGCGGCCTCGCCTACGCCCCGCGCGCCGACCTCGCCACCCGCGAGCAGCAGATCAGGATCGCCCAGAAGGTGCTGCGCAACCAGGGCTGGAAGGCCTGGCCGGTCTGCTCCAAGAAGGTCAAGGCGGCGGGGCTCGACGGGTACGCGCTGCTGCCGGTGCGGATCACGCACGTGGTCAAGCGCGGTGAGACGCTGAGCTCCATCGCCCGGCGCCATCACCTCAAGGGCGGCTGGAAGACCCTCTACAAGGCCAACCGCAAGGTGGTCGGCCCGTACCCGGACCGGCTCACCCCCGGGACGGTGCTCGTCGTCCCGGACAAGGCTGTCCCGGCCAAGGTCGCCTCGGCCAAGCTCGCTCCGGCCAAGGTCGCCCCGGCCGAGTGAGGCGGCCTCATCCCGCAGGGCCGGGGCGATCCGCCGCCGGGACCTCCGCGGCCTCCCCGGCGAACACGACCTCGCCGCGGCGCAGTTCGTACACCACCACCGCCCGGCCCGCGCGCCCGCGCAGGCCGGGCGGCAGGCGTTGCTCGGCCACGACCACGCCCGCGTCCAGGCCCGCCAGCAGGTCGTAGGTACGGGACGCGACGGCCGGGGACATGCCCTGGGTGGGCTCGTCGACGAGGACCACGCGCGCCTGCGACAGGAGGGCCCGGGAGACGGCCAGCATGCGCTGCTCGCCGCCCGACAGGGTGCCCGCGCGGCGGGTGAGCAGGGGGCGCAGCTCCGGGTACGCGGACAGGGCGGCGGTGAAGTCGCCGCGGGCGTGCGCCAGCTCCAGGTTCTCGCCGACGGTGAGCGAGCCGAAGACGGCCCTGCGGTCCGGTACGAGGCACAGTCCGCGGCGGGCGCGTTCGTGGGCGGGCAGCCGGGTGACGTCCGCGCCGTCCCAGACGATGGCGCCCCCGGACACCGGGACGGACCCGGCTAGGGCGCGCAGCGCGGTCGTACGGCCGGAGCCGTTGCGGCCGAGGAGGACCGTCAGGCCGGGGCAGGGGGCGATGAGGCTCACGCCGTGCAGGGCTTCCAGGGGGCCGTAGCGCACGCGGGCCGCGCGGAGTTCGAGGCCGCGGCTCATGGCGGCTCGCCCTCGAGGGCGCGGGGTGGGTCGAGCACCTGGTCGGCGGGGCCCGCGGCGACGACGCGGCCCGCCGTCAGGACGTACACGCGGTCGGCGAGGCCCGCCACCAGGTCCAGGTCGTGCTCGACCACCAGCAGGGCCGTCCCGTCCGCGGCGAGCGCGCGCAGGATCCGCGCCAGGGCGGCCACTTCGGCGGTGTCCAGGCCCGCGGCCGGCTCGTCCAGGAGCAGGACGTGCGGGTCGCCCGCGAGGGCGCGGGCCAGCTCGACGCGGCGCAGGGTGCCGGTGGGCAGGTCCGCGGCGGGGTGGTCGCGGACGGGGGCCAGCTCGAACAGGCGCAGCGCCCGGTCCGGGGCCTTCGGGTCGCGCAGTCGGCCCTGTTCCGCGCCCACCCGTACGTTCTCGGCGACGGTCAGGGTCGGGAACACGGCGAGTTCCTGGAACGTGCGGGCCACGCCTACGCGGGTGCGGGCGTGGGCGGGCAGCCGGGTGATGTCCCGCCCCGCGAACGTGACCCTCCCCGCGTCCGGCCGCACCGTCCCGGCCAGACAGTGGAACAGGCTGCTCTTTCCGGCTCCGTTGGGCCCGACCACGGCGGTGATCCGGCCTGGGGGCACCAGGAGGGAGACGTCTTGCAGGGCGGTGAAACCGTCGTACGTGAGGGACAGGCCATGGGCCTCCAGGGTGGGGGGCCGGGGTGGGGGCACCCCGGCTGCGCGCCCCGGGGGGTGGGGGGCGAGGGCGGTCGGGGGTGCCGCAGGTGTTTCTGGGGTGGCGGTGGGTGGGGCCGTGGTCGTGGTTGTGGGGGGTGTGGGCTTCGGGGGCGTGGGGGTCAGGGTTGTTCGGGCGCGGGTTCCGGTGGGGGTGAGGTGGGGATGGCGGCGGAGGCGGCGGGTCGCTGTGCGCAGGGCTTCGTACGGGCCGCCGGGGAAGCGGCCGATCAGTATGGCGAGGATTCCGATGACCGCCGCCGCGACCCCGCCCCGCGTTCCGGCGTCGAGGCCGACCAGGAGCGCCGCCGCGAGCAGCGCGCCCAGCAGGCTGTCCGCGCCCAGGACGACCACGGCCGCGAACCACAGCAGTCCCCGCACGGGGTCGTACGCGGCCGGGTCGAAGGCCTGGAAGCCCATGCCGAGCATGCCGCCGCCGAGCGCCGCGAGTGCCGCGCCCGTGACGAACGCGCCGAGCTTCAGCGCCCGCACGGACACCCCGGCCGCCGCCGCCCCCGCCTCGTGGTCCCGCATCGCCGCGAGCGCCCGCCCCGTGCGGCCCCGCCGCAGCGCCGCCACGAGGAGCAGCGCGCCCCCGAGCAGGGCGAGTTCGAGGAGGTAGTACGCGCGGTCGCCCTCGAAGCCCGCGGGGCGGCCGAGGGTGAGGCCCGACGTGGCGTACGGCTGCGCGAACACGAAGCGGCTGACCCCGACGCCGACCGCGAAGGTGGCGAGGGCGAGGGCCAGGCCGTGGCGGCTGATCGCGGGCCAGCCCGTGAGCAGGCCGAGCGGCGCGACGAGCAGCACCGCCACGGCCAGCGCGGCCGGCGTCGGCAGCTCCGGCAGGCCCGGGAACCGGCCCGCGGCGAGCAGCGCGGTGAACAGGGCGCCCAGACCCGCGTACGCCGCCTGCCCGAGGGAGATCTGCCCGCCCCGCCCCGTGACCACCACCAGGGACAGCAGGATGACGCCGAGCGCGGGCACCTGCACGGACGTGGTGAGGTCCGGGCCCGCGAAGCCGAGGGGCAGCAGGAAGAGGACGACGGCCACTATCCACGCGCCGGGCGGGGTGGGGACACGGGCCGTGGCGGTGCGCGGCAGCGCGTCCCCGGTGCCGATGCCCGGAAGGACGAGCGCGGCGACGAGCAGCGCCACCACGAACAGGTTCGCGCCGACCGCCTGGAGCAGCGGCTCGCCCCAGCCGGACGGGTGCAGCCGGGTCAACTGGCTCTGGGCCACGCCGATGCCGAGCGCCACGACGACCGCCACCGGCAGGTTCCGCATCCGGGCGGCGACGGCGACGGCCACGACCTCCATGACGAGCAGCGGCATGCCGTACGGGTCGAGCCGTACGTAGGGGGCGAGCAGCACGCCGGTGAGGCCCGCCGTGAACGAGCCGAACGCCCAGCCCGCCGCCGCCACCCGGTCCGCGTCGATCCCGGCGAGGACCGCGAGCCGCCGGTCGTCGACCACCGCGCGCAGCTCACCGCCGAAGCGGGTGAAGCGCGTGACCGCCCAGACGGCGAGCGCGAGGACCACGGCGGCCGCCAACTGCCCCCAGGGGTCCGCCGACACGAGCGTCGGCACGTCCGCGCGTGCGCCCTGCCCCCAGATCAGCGCGGCCCCGCCGACCAGGAGCACGAAGACCCCGATCGACGCGACCAGTGTCTGCGCCGGGTCGCCGCCGAGGACGGCGAGGGGCCGGAAGACGACGCGTTCGAGGACCAGGCCGATCGCGGGCGCCACCACGAGGAGGGTGACCGCCGCGGCGAGCCAGAGCGGCCAGTCCCACTCGACGGTGAGGTGGCGCAGCAGATACGCGCACACCATCGCGATGGCGCCGTGCGCGAAGTTGAGCACGCCCGTCGCGCGGTGCGTGACGATGAGGCCGATGCCGGTGAGGGCGGCGGCGCTGCCGACGGAGAGCCCGGCCAGCGTGAGGTCGTAGCTCAGGGAGGCCACCGGGTCAGGCCTCGGAGCCGGTCGGCGGGTCCGACGGCGGGTCCGTCGGGGGCGCGCAGATCGGGCACGGGGTCGTCGCGCCGGACGCCAGGAGGACCGCGTCCGGCGTCACCGCGTCCGGCTTTCCCGCCACCAGCGGGCAGTCGGCCCGGTGCAGAAGCCTGCCGCCGGGTACGACGAGGAGGTCGTCGCTCGTCGCGAGGGGCGCCTCGGCGCGCACGGCCTCCGGGTCCTGGCCCTCGACGGCGACCAGCAGCCCGTACAACTCCTCGACGCGGGCCGCCGCGAGCGCGCCGCGGCCGTGCGCGAGGAGCACCGCGCCCGCGACGATCAGCGCGGCACCCGGCACCGTGCAGGAGGCGAGGTAGGGCAGTTGCCGTTCGGCGAAGCGCTCGCCGGAGACGCCGTACCAGCCGATCACGCAGAGCACCGCGCCGCTCGCGAGGGCCGCGAACGCCGCCCAGAGCATCGGGTGCACGGCGCGCAGCCGGGACGCGCGGGTGGCCGCGGGAGCCGCAGCGGGAGAAGTCCGATCGGTCCGTGCCGCCCGCATCGAGGCCCCCTGGGAGACGTCGTAGATCTGACCGGGTCTGTTCATGTCAGTCAATGGCTTGCACTATGCCTTCTGGAAGCTGACCCTGAAAGCACCGGGCGCTCTTCGCCCGGACCGACACCCGGTGGTGAGCCAGATGGTGCTCTGGACAAGGCCCAGGCGGGGGATCGATCTTCGGCGGGGAAGGGCGCGGAGCGCGGTGCTGGCGGCCGCCGCGGTCCTGGTGATCGTTCCGGCCGCCGCGGCCTGCGGTGACGACAGCGGCGGCGACGACAACGCGCCGCCGAAGCCCTCGGTGGAGAAGACGGACAAGGCTCCCGCCCGGTCGCCCTCGCCGAGCGCGGCGCCCGAGGGGAACGAGCCCGCCGACCCCGCGGCCGCCGAGAAGCAGATACGGACGAACTTCGAGAAGTTCTTCGACCCGGCCACGTCCCTGCGGGACAAGGAGGCCGTCCTGGAGAACGGCCCGAAGATGCGCGCGGTCCTCCAGGGCTTCAGCGGCGACGAGCGCGGCAAGCAGGTCGGCGCGAAGGTCGGCAAGGTCGAGTTCACTTCGGCGACGGAGGCCGACGTGACGTACGCGCTGACGCTGAAGGGCGCCACCGCGCTGCCCACCGCCAGCGGGACGGCCGTGAACCAGGACGACACCTGGAAGGTGTCCGTGAAGACGCTGTGCGCCCTGGTGAAGCTGAGCGGCAACGCGTCGCCCGGCCCCGGCTGCTGAGGCCTTGAGCAGCCGTCTGCGCTCCGGTGGCCTGGCCCTGCTGGCGACGGCCGCGCTCCTGGCCGCCGCGGCCTGCGGCAGCCGCCTTCCGGAGAGCGACTTCGAGGAGCGCCCGCCCGCGCCGCGCGGCACCCAGGAGGGGCCGCCGGTGCGGGTCGGCATCATCGCCAGCGCCACCAGCCCGGTCGGCGGCTCCGCCTTCACCGGCCCGCGCGACGGCGCCGAGGCGTACTTCGAGCGCCTCAACGACCGCGGCGGCGTCGGCGGCCGTCCGGTCGAGGTGCACACCTGCGACGACGGCGGCAGCGGCGTCGGCAACAACCAGTGCGTGCGCAAGCTCCTCGACGAGAAGAAGGTCGTCGCCCTCGTCGCCACCACCTCCCTCGACTACGCGGGCGCCCCACGCGTGTCGAAGGCGGGCGTGCCCGACATCGGCGGCCAGCCCATCGGCTCCGCCTACGACACCTACCCGCACCTGTACGGCATCTACGGCAGCCTCTCCCCGCGCACCGGCAAGCCGGGCTGGGACGGCAAGCTGGTCGGCGGCACCGAGGTCTACCGCTACTTCAAGCGCGAGCACGGCGCCCGCACCGCCGCAGTCGTCTCCTACAACCAGGCCGCGTCGGCCGCGTACGCCCGTCTTGTGAAGCGCGGCCTGGAGACCGAGGGCTACGACGTCGTCACCGAGCAGGTCGACTTCGCGCTGCCCAACTTCCGCGCCGTCGCCGCCGACCTCAAGGACCGCGGCGTCGACCTCGTCTTCGACGCGATGGACACCCACGGCAACGCGCAGCTGTGCGAGGCGATGGACGACGTCGGCGCCGACATCACCGCGAAGGTCACCAACGTCCAGAACTGGTCATCCACGGTGGCCGACGACTACAAGGACGCGCCGCGCTGCCGCAACGCCCTGTGGGCCACCGGCGCGAGCCGCAACTACGAGGACACGGGTCATCCGGCGGTGCGCGAGTTCCGCGACGCCACGAAGGGGGCGAAGACGCACTCCCAGTGGCAGCTGGAGGGCTGGGCGGCCGCGATGTGGTTCACGGACGCGGCGAAGTCCTGCTCGGCGGCCGGGAGCGTCACGCGCGCCTGCGTCGACCGCTTCATGAGCCGGGGCGAGCCCTACGACGCCGACGGGCTGCTGCTGCCGGTGACGTACGAGCGGCGCGAGCGGCCGCCGAAGACGCGCGAGACCTGTGTGTCCGTGGCGCGCTGGCGCGATGACGACGGCGGGGGCGGTGAGGGGTGGGTCACACAGGGCGACATGAACCGCACCTGCTTCGACGTACCGCAGCTCTCCTACCAGCCATGATCGTTGTACCAGTCATGGAGTTCCCGGTTCCGGCTTTCGATCGGGCATCCGTTCCAGAACAAGACGGATATTGGACCCAACCTTTGGCCCGTGATTCCCGTCTAACCCCTCGGTAGGCGGACGAGACGGACTGTCCGCAGGGAAGCGCGGAATACGGGGACGTATGCATATCTCTTTCCTGATTCACAACGCGTACGGGATCGGAGGGACGATCCGGACGACGTACAACTTGGCGAACACACTCGCCGAGCACCATGACGTCGACATCGTGTCGGTGCTGCGCCACCGCGACGAGCCGGTCTTCACCCCTGACGCGCGGATCAGACTGAGCCACCTCGTCGACATCCGGAAGAACAGCCCCGGGTACGAGGGCGACAGCGAGGCCTATCGCACCCCGGCCAAGGTCTTCCCGAGCGCCGAGGGCCGCTACGCCCAGTACAGCGCCCTCACCGACGAGCGCATCGCGGCCCACCTGTCCGCCCTGAAGTCCGACGTCGTCATCGGCACCCGGCCCGGTCTGAACGTGCACATCGCCCGCCAGGCCCGGCGCGGCGTGCTGCGCGTCGGCCAGGAGCACCTCACCCTCGACAGCCACCCCAAGGAACTGCGCCTCCAACTGCGCAGCGTGTACCCGCGCCTGGACGTCCTGACCACGACGACCGAGGCCGACGCGCACGCCTACCGGCAGCGGATGCGGCTGCCCGGCGTGCATGTGCAGGCGGTGCCGAACCCGGTGCCCGCACCCGGCATCGAGCCCGCCGACGGCTCCCACAAGTGGGTGGTCGCGGCCGGCCGGCTCGCCCCCGTCAAGCGGTACGACCTGCTGATTCGGGCCTTCGACAAGGTGCGCCGCGAGCGTCCCGACTGGCGCCTTCGCATCTACGGCGGCGGCAAGCAGAAGGACAAGCTGCGCAAGCTGATCGACGACCTCGGCCTGTACAACCACGTGTTCCTCATGGGCCCGGCGCACCCCATCGAGCCCGAGTGGGCCAAGGGCTCCATCGCGGCCGTCACCTCCAGCCTGGAGTCGTTCGGCATGACCATCGTGGAGGCCATGCGCTGCGGCCTGCCCGTGGTCGCCACCGACTGCCCGCACGGCCCCGGCGAGATCATCGACAACGGTGTGGACGGCCGCCTCGTAGAGGTCGGCAACGCCGACGCGATCGCGGGCGGACTGCTCGAACTCATCAACGACGACGCGCTGCGGCAGCGCATGGCGGGCGCCGCGCTCGAGGACTCCGAGCGCTTCGATCCGACCCGCATCGCCGAGCGCTACGAGGACATGTTCCAGGGCATGCTCACGCGAGGCGGCTCGCTGGGCGGCCGGGTGCGCGGCTCGATGCACCGCGCGAGAGGGGCCCTGCTCGGCGGCGCGTACGCCGTGCGGGACGCCCGCCGGACGGTACCGACGAAGGGGCGCTTGGCATGACGGCCGTGTTCACACGGGGCACGCTGGACGGCTCACCGGAGGCCTCGACGGGCGAGGGGCAGCCGCTCGCGCCGCGCGCCGACTGCATCGCGGACTCCGCGGGCGGTCTCACCTTCGACGTCACCGACCCCGGTGAGGCGGGCGCCGCCCATCTGCTGCTTCGGCTGCGGGACTCGGACCCGTCCGTCGAGGTGCGCCTGCCCCTCACCCCGGCGGCCGACGGCAGCCTGCGCGCCGCGCTGCCCAGCAGCGTCGAGCTGGCCGAGGGCCGCTGGAACGCCTACGCCCAGGTCGAGGGCGGCGAGCCGCGCCGCCTCATGCCGGGCGTGAACGACCTGCGCTCGCTGGTCGACCGCGCCCCCAGCGGCAGCCGCGGCCATGTCGCGGTCCGCATCCCGTACGCCACCAAGCAGGGCAACCTGTCGGTGCGCGCCTGGCTGCGCGCCCCGCACGCCGAGGTCGGCGAGCTGCGCATCGACGGCACGGGCCTGACCGGGCACGGCAGGGTCTACGGCACCGCGCTGACCGACGCCGCGCGCATCGAGGCCGTCCTGCGCGGCGACGTCTCCCGGGTCCTGCGCGCCGAGGTGACGCCGACGGCCCCGGCGGCCACGGAATTCGACTTCGCCCTGCCGTACGCCGAACTGGCCGACGCCGAGGGCGTCTGGGACCTGTGGCTGCACCCGGCGGGCGACGAAGGGCCGCGCATCCGCCTCGCCCGCCTCCTGGACGACGTGGCCGACAAGAAGCCGATCTTCACGTACCCGGTGAAGCGGGTGGACTGCGTGGGCGGCCAGGTCGAGGTGGGTCCGTACTACACGAACGACAACGACCTGGCGGTACGGGTGGCGGCGGCGTGAGGCCGGGGGCCGATTTCAGCCCGCCCGGAGTGTGAGGGCTGATTTCAGCCCGTCCGGCGTTTGAGGACGAGGCCCGAAGGGCCGATGCGGGGGAGAGGGGGCGCAGCCCCCATAGTGGGCGACATGTTGGAGACCTCCGCCAGACTGCTCAGGCTGCTCTCGTTGCTGCAGGCCCACCGCGAGTGGTCCGGCGCCGACCTCGCCGACCGGCTCGGCGTCACCCCGCGCACCGTGCGGCGGGACGTGGACCGGCTCCGGGAGCTGGGCTACCCCGTCAACGCGAGCCCTGGCACGGGCGGCGGCTACCAGCTGGGGGCGGGCGCCGAGCTGCCGCCGCTGCTCCTGGACGACGACGAGGCGGTCGCCGTGGCGGTGGGGCTCCGCACGGCCGCGGGGCAGGGCATCGAGGGCATCGGGGAGAGTTCCGTACGCGCCCTCGGCAAGCTCGAACAGGTCCTGCCGGGGCGGCTGCGGCGCCGCGTCGGCGCGCTCAACGCCTTCACCGTGCCGATGCTGCACACCGCGCGCTCCCAGGCCGTCGACCCCTCGGTCCTGACCGAACTGGCCGCCGTCTGCCGGGACTCGGAGCGGCTGCGGTTCGACTACCGCGACCACGGCGGCAGTTCCAGCCGCCGCGTCGTGGAGCCGCACCGCCTGGTGTGCACCGAGCGCCGCTGGTACCTCGTCGCCTGGGACCTGGACCGCGCCGACTGGCGCACGTTCCGCGTGGACCGCATCACCCCCAAGCCCCCGCACGGCCCGCGCTGCGAGCCCCGCACCCCGCCCGCCGCCGACCTCGCCGCGTACGTCTCCCGCGGCGTCTCCACGCGCGCCTACGCGGCGCAGGCCACCGTCCGCCTCCTCGTGCCCCTGGACGAGGCGGCCCAGCGGGTGACCCCGTCCGACGGCACCCTTGAGGCCGAGACGGACGACACCTGCCTGCTGCGGACCGGGGCGGGCAGCCCGGAGTTCATGGTCTTCCATCTGATGTTCCTGGGCTTCGAGTTCGAGGTGCTCGAACCCGAGGGGCTCAGCGAGCGGATCCGGTCGGTCAGGGACCGGCTCAGCCGGGCCCTGGACCGGGGTGATCGGTCTGGTCGTCCGGCGCCCGCAGCGCCGCGTACTCGGGATGGTGCAGATCGAACGCCGGGGACTCCGAGCGGATCCGGGGGAGCGTGACGAAGTTGTGCCGCGGCGGCGGGCAGGAGGTCGCCCACTCCAGGGAGCGGCCGAACCCCCAGGGGTCGTCGACCTCGACCTTCTCGCCGTACTTGGCGGTCTTCCAGAGGTTGTAGAGGAACGGCAGCGTGGACAGGCCGAGCAGGAAGGCGCCGATGGACGACACCGTGTTGAGCACCGTGAAGCCGTCGGCCGCCAGGTAGTCCGCGTACCGCCGGGGCATGCCCTCCGCGCCCAGCCAGTGCTGCACGAGGAACGTCGTGTGGAAGCCCACGAACAGCGTCCAGAAGTGGATCTTCCCGAGCCGCTCGTCGAGCATCTTGCCGGTGAGTTTTGGCCACCAGAAGTAGAAGCCCGCGAAGGTCGCGAACGCGACGGTGCCGAAGACCACGTAGTGGAAGTGCGCCACGACGAAGTACGAGTCGGTGACGTGGAAGTCCAGCGGCGGCGAGGCGAGGATGACGCCCGTCAGACCGCCGAACAGGAACGACACCAGGAACCCGACCGACCACAGCATCGGTGTCTCGAACGACAGGGACCCCTTCAGCATCGTCCCCGTCCAGTTGAAGAACTTCACCCCGGTCGGCACCGCGATCAGGAACGACATGAACGAGAAGAACGGAAGCAGCACCGCGCCCGTGGCGAACATGTGGTGCGCCCACACGACCACCGAGAGCCCGGTGATGGCCATCGTCGCGCCGACCAGCGGGACGTAGCCGAACACCGGCTTCCTGCTGAACACGGGGATGATCTCCGTGATGATGCCGAAGAACGGCAGCGCGATGATGTAGACCTCCGGATGCCCGAAGAACCAGAAGAGGTGCTGCCACAGCAGCGCACCCCCGAACTGGGCGTCGAAGACGACGGAGTGGAAGCGCCGGTCGGCCTCCAGGACGAGCAGGGCGGCCGCGAGCACCGGGAACGCGAGCAGGACCAGGATCGATGTGAACAGGACGTTCCAGGTGAAGATGGGCATCCGGAACATCGTCATCCCGGGCGCGCGCATGCCGATGATGGTGGTCAGGAAGTTCACCGCGCCGAGGATCGTGCCGAAGCCGGACAGCGCGAGCCCCATGATCCACAGATCGGCGCCGATGCCGGGGGAGCGCTCCAGGCTGTTCAGGGGCGCGTACGCGAACCAGCCGAAGGCGGCGGGGCCGCCCGGCACGAGCAGCGAGCCGAGCACCATCAGGCCGCCGAAGAGGAACAGCCAGTACGACAGCATGTTCAGGCGCGGGAAGGCCACGTCGGGCGAGCCAATCTGCAGCGGCATGATCTCGTTGGCGAAGCCCGCGAACGTCGGCGTCGCGAAGAGCAGCAGCATGATCGTGCCGTGCATGGTGAACATCTGGTTGAACTCTTCGTTGGACATCAGCTGCAGGCCGGGACGGGCGAGTTCGGCCCGCATCATCAGGGCCATGAGGCCCGCGATCAGGAAGAACGCGAACGACGTGATCAGGTAGAGGTGCCCGATCTTCTTGTGGTCGGTGGTGGTCAGCCAGTCGACGACGATCCGCCCCGGCGTCCGCTCCCGCGCCGGCCCCGCCTGCGCCCGCACCGTCTGCGTCCCCATCGCTTGCCCCTTCGCTGTCGCGTCCCGGGCTTGCTCGAAGCACACGACATGATGTCGCCGCGCACCTGGATCCGACAGGGGGCGTCCCGCGTTCCGGCCGGGAGCGGCTCTCCTTCCGGCGGCCCGCGTAGCGCGTTCCGGCGGTGGACGCACTCCGACCGCCGCCCGTACGGGAGGCCTGGAAGCATGAATTCCTCATGCCGCGTCACCTCACCGGAAGCGCCCGGTAATCGGAAATGCGGAGGATCGGTAAAGGATTTCCGGAGGCATTGCCAGCCATCAGGAAGGATCTTCCGACAGCGTTCCGAGAGGTTTTCCCGCCAACTCTTCAGGAGCTCCCGGGCGGCCCGGAGTTCACGTCGAATTCGAGCCTCGGGAGCAACGAACCGCTCGTACGTGTGACGAAGTCCGGGCGAAACGCGCGTCGTGATCCTGTGACAGAAGCGTGACCGGAGGGGCACCGGTGACGCATGGTGCACGGCTACCGGACTTCCCCGTGGCGCGGCGGCCGCCTAACGTGACGGTCATGGCACCCATACCGACACCCGCCCCCGAGCCCCAGGACAGCCCGGACTCCTACGTCGGCCTCGCCGCCGAGGACGCCGAGCGCCGGGCCCGCGCCCGTGGCTGGTCCACCGTCAGGTCGCTGCCGCCGGGCACCTTCATCACCATGGAGTACCTCGCGGGGCGGCTGAACTTCGAGGTCGCGGACGGTGCGGTGACGCGCTGCTGGAAGGGCTGAGCCGCCCGGACGCCCCCGGGCGGGATGTGCGAAGGCCCCGGACGCCTGAACGGTGTCCGGGGCCTTCGCCGTGCGGGATCCAGCTGTGCGTACCGTTCCCGCGGTCGTGGGGCGCTCAGCCGCCCGCGAGGGGCCGCGCCGAGGTGCCGCGCACCCGCTCGGGGTGCGGCGGCCGGCGGGGGCCCTGCGGGGTGACCGGCGTGCGCTCGCAGCGGGCGGTGTGCGGGCCCGGGGCGAGGTAGGCGGGGGTGCGGGGGCGGGCCGTCGCGACGGGCTCGCGGACGGGCTGCTCGTCGCCGGGGGTGCCGGGGCTGCCGGCGGTGCGCTGCGGGACCAGGGCCGGGGCGGGCACCGGGGACGTGGCGGGGCGGCCGCCGCGGCGCGCCCAGGCGTCCCGGATGCCGAGGATCCAGGCCTCGACGCGGGTGATGAGCGGCTCGACCCAGGGCAGCGCGAGCAGGATCAGCAGGCCGGCGGCCCAGCCGAGCAGGACGTCGCTGAGCCAGTGCGTACCCAGGTAGACGGTGGTCAGGCCGACGCTGAGGGAGACCACGGCGGAGAGCGCCGAAAGATAGCGGCGGGTGCGCGGGGTGGAGGCGAGATAGGCCAGGATTCCCCAGGTCACGACGGCGTTGGCGGTGTGGCCCGAAGGAAATATATCGCCGCCCTGCCACATCTCGTTCGAGCCGATGACGGTGGCGTAGTGCGGGCCGAGGCGGCCCATGCCGATCTTGGCGGCGCCCACCGTGGCGTTGAGCAGGAGCAGGGCCGCGCCGAACATCAGCAGCGGGCGCAGCGTGTGCTGCCGCCAGGAGCGCCAGCCCAGCCAGGCCGCGACCATCACGGCGGTCGGGCCGCGCTGGCCGAGGACCACCCAGTAGTCGAGGAAGCCGTGGATCTCGGGCCACTGCTGGTAGGGCCGGAAGAACATGACCTGCCAGTCGAACCGCACGAGCCAGGAGGTGGCCACGACGGCGACGACGATGGCCACGTAGAAGGCCAGCGTCGCGCTGAAGAGCACGACCCGATGCGGGCTCATCCGCGGCTCATCGAGGTGGGCCGGTCGTTCCGGCTCACGGTCTAGCCGGGCGAACAGCCGGTCCAGACGGGTCAGGTTTCGTTCGGTACGCACCCAATCGACGTTACAGCGAGTGAGTGCCCTACTAGGTCGAATCAGAGCGTTTGTGATGACGATGTGATGTGGCATTGATCTCAGGCTCCGGTTTATTCCGGCCGGAATCCCTATTCAATGATGCCTGCTTTACCCAATCCGTTGATCATTACGCTCGCGGTTTTAGGCGCCTTATGAATTAGTTCACCGGGACCTGGTGCGGAATTCTCCGTCCGCTCACCGGCCGCTCACCGCCCGTGTCCGGTAACGATCTTGAACGGGTGATCTTGGCGGGAAGCGGAGGGCCGGACGGCCCCGGGACGGGCTCACGGTGGCCCCGAGCCGTGCAGCCAGAAGGCCCCGTACACCGCGCCGACCACGGCCACCCCGCCCACGACCAGGGCCGCCCGGCTCGTACGCAGCCGCGCGAGCGCCACCGCGAGCGGCAGGAGCAGCGGGAAGGCGGGCATCAGCAGGCGCGGTTTGGAGCCGAAGTAGCCGGACGCGCACAGCGCGAGCACGACGACGATCCCGCAGTAGACCAGCAGCGCGGGCGGCTGGTGCTGCCGCACCCCCTTGACGTACAGCCAGACGAGACCGGCGACGCCGACGATCAGACCGATCCCCGCGAGCGCCCCCGCCGGGGACGTGAACTTCTCGCCGATGAAGCGCGCGAAGGCGTAGCCGCCGTCGAAGCCGTTGCCCCACTGCTTCTGGACGTCGAGGTAGCCGAACAGGCCGTCGCCCGTGCGGTGCCCCACCCACAGCACATAGCCCGCGGCCCCGAGCGGCGCCAGGAGCACGCCGAGCAGCACCCGCCAGTCCCGCCCGACCACCAGCGGCCGCTCACCGGCCCGCTTCCTGCCGTACGCCGCCAGGGCCGCCGCCACCCACACCGCGGCGACCACCGCGGCGCCCACCGGCCGGGTGAGCCCGGCCAGCGAGGCGAGCAGCCCCGCCGTCACCCAGCGCCCGGTCAGGACCGCGTACAGCGCCCAGGCCGCGAGCGCGGTGAACAGCGACTCGCTGTACGCCATCGACTGCACGATGCCGACCGGGAGCACCGCCCACAGCGCGACCGCGCACACCCCGGCCCGGCGGCCGTACACATGCTCCGCGACCGCGAAGATCCCGCCCGCCGCGCACAGCGAGGCGAGCGCGCTCACCACCAGACCCGCGTCCGCGTACGACAGGCCGAACACCGACCCGGCCCGCTCCAGCCACGGCAGCAGCGGGAAGAACGCCAGGTTCGAGTGCACACTGCCGTCCGGCAGCCGCACCTCCCAGCCGTAGCCGAAGTCGGCGACGCGGGTGTACCAGAGCGAGTCCCAGCGGGCGGAGAGCAAGGTGTGCGGACTCTTGCCCGCCGCGGCACCCCACACGGCGAGCACCGCGAGCCCCAGCGCGCGCACCCCGGCGTACACAAAGAGCGCGGGCGCCGCCCGGCGCAGCGCGGCGGCGGTCCGGTGCCCCGTGGCGGGGCGCTGATCAAGATCGGTCACGGGCTCGATTATCGGCTCCCCACCCGAATGCTCGTGACGGCACGAGGGCAGCCGAACATCACCGGCACGGGCGAACGTGGCGCACACCACACCCCCGCGCGGCAACCATGAGAGGTCCGCCACGCGAGCCGGCCGGGGACTCGCGTACGCTGACGGCCACTCGCCGTTCACAGCCGCCACAGCCGGACGACCGGATCCCGTAGGGTCCCGCCGGCCCCCCCACTGGCCGCACTCGCGAGGAATCACTGGGAGGTACGCACATGTCCGGGACGACCACGGCCGCCGCTCCATCCGGCCGTCGGCCCCCCGGCGAGGGCGCCAACCGCTGGGTCGTGCTCGTCGTCCTCTGCGTCAGCCTGCTCCTTGTCGCCGTCGACGCCACCGTCCTGCACGTCGCCGTGCCCGCCGTCACCGAGGACCTCAAGCCCGGCGCGATCGAGCTCCTGTGGATCGTCGACATCTATCCGCTGGTCTGCGCCTCGCTGCTGATCCTCTTCGGCACCCTCGGCGACCGCGTCGGCCGCAGACGCGTCCTCCTCCTCGGCTACGGCCTGTTCGGCGTGGCCTCCGCCGTCGCCGCCCTCGCCGACACCCCGCACGTCCTGATCGCGGCCCGCGCGCTGCTCGGCGTCGGCGGCGCGATGATCATGCCCGCGACGCTCTCGATCCTGCGCCAGGTCTTCCCCGACCGGCGCGAGCGCGCCCTCGCGATCGGCATCTGGAGCGCCGTCGCCGCCGTGGGCGCCGCCTGCGGACCGCTCCTCGGCGGCTTCCTCCTCGAACACTTCTGGTGGGGCTCGGTCTTCCTCATCAACATCCCGCTGATGCTCGTCAGCCTGCCCGTCGGACGCTGGCTCCTGCCCGAGTCGACCGGCGCCCACAACGGGCCCTGGGACGTCGTCGGCGCCCTCATGGCCGCCGGGGGCCTCTTCGGCCTCGTGCTCGGCGTCAAGCGGCTCGGCGGCGGGGAGTCGCCCTTCGGCGCCACCACGCTGCTCTCGCTCCTCGTGGGCGGCGGGCTCCTGATCGCCTTCGTCCGCCGACAGCGGCGCCGACGCCATCCGCTCGTCGACCTCGCCATGTTCACCCGGCCCGCGTTCAGCACGTCCGTGGGGTGCATCGTCCTCGCGATGCTCGCCCTCGTCGGCCTGGAACTCATCGCCGCCCAGTACCTCCAGCTCGTCCTCGGCCTCTCCCCCCTGGAGACCGGCCTCCGCCTCCTCCCCCTCACCATCGCCGCCATGGCCGCCGGCCTCGCCGGATCCCGCATGCTCCAGCGCTTCGGGCCCCGCGCCATGGTCGCCTCCGGCTTCGGGCTCACCGCCCTCGCCGTCGCCGCCCTCACCGCCATGGGCACCGACGACAACGCCCCGCTGCTCCTCACCGGCTTCGTCCTGCTCGGCTTCGGCCTGGAGACCACGCTCTTCGGCGCCTACGAATCCATGCTCAGTGAAGCGCCCCAGACCCAGGCCGGCGGGGCCGCCGCCATCGGCGAGACCTCCTATCAGCTCGGCGCCGGAATCGGCATCGCGCTGCTCGGCAGCGTCATGAACGCCGCGTACGCGCCCGGTCTCTCCTCCGTGCGCGGGGTGCCCGCCGCCGACAGTGCCGCCGCCGGGCACTCGCTCGGTGAGGCCTACGACGTCGCCGATCGGCTCGGCGGGGCGCAGGGCGAGGCCCTGCGGGCGGCCGCCCGGGACTCCTTCGTGCACGGGCTGCATGTGACTCTGCTCGTCAGCGCGGGGCTGTTGCTCCTCGGGGCCCTCGCGGCTCTGCGGTTGCCTCGGGTCATGGAGTGCGGGGGCCCTGCCGGGGAGGTCGAGCCGGGGATACCTGTTCCTCGCGAGGGCGCGGGGGTTCCGGCGGAGTCCTTGCGCTGAGGCCCTCGCGGGGGCGCCCCAGTCCCGCCCCTTTCCCGAAACTGGGGCTCCGCCCCAGACCCCGCTCCTCAAACGCCGGAGGGGCTGAAATTACTTGCCGCAGGGGCTGAAGTTCACCCGCACATTCCCAGCCCGCCCCGGCAACATCTCAGCCCGTCGTGGGGGTCCCCCCTGCTCCTTAAGAGCTTGGGGGAGATTGAGGACGAGGCGCGAAGCGCCGATCCGGCGGGGGTCTGTCCCACCCGCCCGGGACCCCCACCCCCTGGGGTCCAGGGGCGGAGCCCCGGTTTCGGAGAAGGGGCGGGACTGGGGCGCACCGCGAGGCCCCAGGCCCACTCTGGACGTGAGGGATGCCGCGCCGTAGCGTCGACCCGAGCCGCATGTGACTACCAGCGCTAGTTAAGAGCCCGCCGGAGGCCCCGCGATGTCGCCCGCAAGCAGCAGCAACCTGCCCCCCTTCGACCCGACCGACCCCCTGGGCCTGGACGACCTCCTGGACCCGGAGGACCTGGCGGTGCGGGACACCGTCAGGTCCTGGGCGACGGACCGCGTGCTGCCGCACATCGCGGAGTGGTACGAGAGCGGCGAGCTGCCCGGAGTACGGGAGCTGGCCCGGGAGCTGGGGTCGATCGGGGCGCTCGGCATGTCGCTGACGGGCTACGGCTGCGCGGGCGCGAGCGCCGTGCAGTACGGCCTCGCCTGCCTGGAGCTGGAGGCGGCCGACTCCGGGATCAGGTCGCTGGTGTCGGTGCAGGGGTCGCTCGCGATGTACGCGATCCACCGGTTCGGCTCGGAGGAGCAGAAGGAGCGCTGGCTGCCGGGGATGGCTGCGGGCGAGATCATCGGCTGCTTCGGCCTCACCGAGCCGGACCACGGCTCGGACCCGGCGGCCATGCGGACGTACGCGAAGCGGGACGGGACGGACTGGGTCCTGACCGGACGCAAGATGTGGATCACGAACGGCTCGGTCGCGGGCGTCGCCGTGGTCTGGGCGCAGACCGACGACGGGATCAGGGGCTTCGCCGTCCCCACGGACAGCCCGGGCTTCTCCGCGCCGGAGATCAAGCACAAGTGGTCGCTGCGGGCCAGCGTCACCAGCGAGCTGGTCCTGGACGAGGTGCGGCTGCCCGCCGACGCGGTGCTGCCCGGCGTCACCGGCCTGAAGGGCCCGCTCAGCTGTCTGTCGCACGCGCGCTACGGCATCGTCTGGGGCGCGATGGGCGCGGCACGGTCCTGCTTCGACGCGGCCGTCGCGTACTCAAGGACCCGGGAGCAGTTCGGCAGGCCGATCGGCGGCTTCCAGCTCACTCAGGCGAAGCTCGCCGACATGGCGGTCGAGCTGCACAAGGGCATCCTGCTCGCGCACCACCTCGGGCGCCGCATGGACGCCGGGCGGCTGCGGCCCGAGCAGGTCAGCTTCGGCAAGCTCAACAACGTACGAGAGGCGATCGAGATCTGCCGCACGTCGCGCACGATCCTCGGCGCCAACGGCATCTCGCTCGAGTACCCCGTGATGCGGCACGCCACGAACCTCGAGTCGGTGCTCACCTACGAGGGCACCGTCGAGATGCATCAGCTGGTCCTCGGCAAGGCGCTCACCGGGCTCGACGCCTTCCGCTGAGCGCGCGGGCGCGCGGCGGCGGGGCACGGGCACGGCGAGCGGCCTTGCCTCAGCTCTGGTTGAAGAAGCCGTCGGTCCGCTGGGCCGTGGCCTCGCCGCTGACGATCTCCGTGTTGGCGGGGGTCAGCAGGAACACCCGGTGCGCGACCCGGTCGATGGAGCCGCGCAGGCCGAAGATGAGCCCGGCCGCGAAGTCGACGACGCGCTTGGCGTCGCCGGGCTCCATCGACGTGAGGTTCACGATGACGGGCACGCCGTCCCGGAACATCTCACCGATGGCGCGGGCGTCGCGGAAGCTGTCCGGCGTGACCGTGCCGATCCTGTGGCCCTTGTCCTCGGCCACGTCCGACGCGACCTTGACCCGCGGGTCCGTGACCCAGGCCTCGGCCGCCTCGGGGCCGTCGGCCCCGTCGTCTTCGTATCCGTCGTAGTAACGCTCGTCGTTGTTGTCGTCGACGAGGCCAAGCCAGGCACTCGCCTTGCGCACCGATCCCATGGACGCCTCCTCTCGCAGCGGTCTGCTTGCGTTCCGCATCCCTATGGTCGTCCATGATGCGGATGGTGCGCCAAGGGGATAGTCGCCGCGCGGGGTTTTCGTGACGGTACTGGCACACAGTCAATACGGCGACGCGCGTGATTCTTCAAGGGTCTTGCCGTGTACGGCTGCTGACAGTGAGTGAAATATGATTCTTCGCGGCGTATGGGTGACGGACGGTGCGTACGGGTGAACGGACAGGTGAGCGGACGGGTCGATACGATGCCGGAGTTCGCGCACCCAGCGGATCGATCGGACTCATCGGGCTCACGGGGGAGTCGCCTTGTTCGGAATCGTCAGGCCCTGCAGTCACCGTCTCGGGGAGGGGCTGAAGACCCAGTGGATGGCGCATCTGTGCGGGTTGTGTCTCGCGCTGCGCGGTGACCACGGGCAGTTCGCGCGCGTCGTGACCAACTACGACGGGCTCATCATCTCGGTTCTGACGGAGGCTCAGGCCGAGCGGGCCTCCGGCTGGCGGCGCACCGCGGGCCCCTGTCCGCTGCGCGGCATGCGCACCGCCTCGGTCGCCCAGGGCGAGGGCGCGCGGCTCGCCGCGGCCGTCTCGCTCGTGCTCGCCTCCGCGAAGGTCCGCGACCACGTCGTCGACGGCGACGGCCTGTTGGCGCGCAGGCCGGTGGCCGCGGCCGCCCGGCGCGTCGCCGGCAAGTGGGGCCGCGCGGGCGCGAGCACCGGCGCCGACGTGGGCTTCGACACGGCGGTCCTGCTCGACGCCGTCGAACGGCAGGAGGGCATCGAGGCCTTGGCGGGCCCCGGCACCTCCCTGCTCACGGTCACCGAGCCGACCGAGACCGCGACCGCCGCCGCCTTCGCGCACACCGCCGTCCTCGCCGGACGCCCGGGCAACGCGGAGCCGCTGGCCGAGGCGGGCCGTCTTTTCGGGAGGCTCGCGCACCTCCTCGACGCCGTGGAGGACCGGGTGCCGGACGCCGAGGCGGGCGCCTGGAACCCGATCACGGCCCTCGGCACCTCCCGCGCCGAGGCGCGGCGGCTCGCCGACGACGCGCTGCACGGCATCCGGCTCGCCCTCGCCGAGGTGCGGTTCACCGACGCCAAGCTCGCCCACTTCCTGCTCGTGCACGAGCTCGAGCGCTCGGTGGCCCGGGCGTTCGGGACCACCTCGTGCGGGCACCCGCCGCACGAGGTGCGCGGGGCGTCCGCGCACGAGGTGACGGCCCGTGACGGGTCGTACGGATCAGGGCCGTACGGGTCCGGCGGCTCGGGTTCCTACGGGGACGGGTCCGCCTATGGGGCCGGGAACTACGGGGGCGACGCGTACGGCGGCGGGGACTACGGAGGCGGCAATTACGGCGGGAGCGGCGACTGGTCCGGCGGTGAGCCGCCGAAGCCGCGGCGCGGGTTCTGGGCCGGGTGCGCGGTCGCGATCGGGCTGTGCTGCACCTGCCAGCTGTGCTGTGCCAAGGAGTACGAGGGCCCGTGGTCCCGCAAGAAGCGCGAGGGCGCCTGCCGGGACTGCGACTGCGATTGCTGTGACTGCTGCTCGTGCTGTGACTGAGGCGGGGCCTGCCCGGGTGGGTCCGGCGGGCATCCCGGCGGGCTTTCCGGCAGGCTTTTCGGCGGGCGGACCGGTGCGGGCCGCCCGCCGGTGACGTGCCGTCAGTCCTTGATCTCCGGCGGTGAGATCCGGGACTCGTCGATCGCCGAGGCCCGTGTGCCCCACTTCTTCAGGATGCGGTCGTACGTCCCGTCCTCGATGAGCCGATTGACCGCGGCCTGGAACGCGGGCGCCAGCTTCGTGCCCTTCTTGAAGGCGAAGCCCACGTCCAGGCGGTGGAACTCGCCCAGGAACCTCAGGCCCTCCTGCTGCTTCACCGCGTACCGCAGGCCGTTGATCGTGGACATCACCACATCGCTGCGGCCCTGCTGGAGCGAGGGCCAGATCGCGCCGGGTTCGGCGTAGGTCTTCACGCTGTACGGCTTCTTGCCCGCGTCGGCGCACACGTGCTTGTTGTCCTCCAGGGTCACCTCGAAGGTGGTGCCCGCGCCGGTCGCCACGTTCAGGCCGCACAGCTGCGCGAAGTCCGTGATCTTCTTCAGCTTGCTGTCCTCGCGGACGGCGAAGCCCTGGCCGTCGTTGATGTACGTGACGAAGTCGATGGTCCTGCGGCGCTCGTCGGTGACGCCGAAGTTGCCCGTGCCCAGGTCGTACTTGCCGCTGTCCAGGGACGGCAGGATCGCCTCGAAGCTCGCGGTCTCGCGTTTCAGGCCGAGGCCGAGGACCTTGGCGACGGCGTTCGCGAAGTCGATGTCCTGGCCCACGACGGTCTTGCCGTCCGGCAGATAGGCCGAGCCGGGCGGGGTGCCGCCGACGCTGGTGGCGATCCTGAGGGTGCCGCGGGCGCGCACGTCCGCCGGGAGCAGCCGGGCCGCCTTGTCGTCCTTGGCGATGGACGACACCACGTCCGTCGTCGGTAGCTTGCCGCTCTTGCCCGCGGGCGCGGCGCCGCCCGCGTCGTTCGTGGCATCGCCGGAGCCGCACGCCGTGAGCGTCAGGGTGGCGGCGGTGAGCAGGGCGAAGGCCGTGGTGAGGCGGCGGGAGGGCAGGGGTGTGCGCATGGCGTGGTGGTCTCCGGGCTCCGGTGCGGCGCTGCCCGGGGCAGGGCAGAGCGGGGTGCGGCGGTGGTCGTGCGAGGGGAGGGGGCTGCGTAGGCGTACGCATGTGAAGGCAGGGCAACGGCGCGTGGGCGCGCAAGAGTTCGGAGAAGGTGAGACGACTGTCCGCATGATGGAACGCATGGGTGCCGCGCAGGGTGACATACGCGGTGAAAAGGCCCGGATGCGCGGGTGTGACAGGTCGGCTCAGGCGTGCATCAACACGCCGCGGACCACACGCGACCGAAGTCGATGTGGGAGCGCTTGACCAGCCACTGCTGTGGATGCATGAGCCCAAGTGGAACAGGCATCCGTTTCTGCGTCAACTGCCCTGAGACGTACGGCTCATATTCTGGACAGCCTGCCGTGCTGCTTCTGGACAGCCTTGACAACACGTGCGAAGTGCCCCGTAGTCTCAAGAGGCGGACCCGTGCTGAGGGGCTCGGTCCGCGCGGCCCATGTGAAGGCGCCACCCGTCCTGACGGAGCCTTCGCATGTCATCCGACACCCTCGCCAAAGTCGACGTCCGCCCGCCGGACCCGCCCACGGACGACCCCGCCGACCTGCCCGTCGTGGCCCGGCCCCGCGTCGGCCAGTGGATCGCCGCCGCCCTCGTCCTCGTCGCCCTCGCGCTCGTAGCCCAGTCCGTCGCCCGCAATGACGCCTTCCAGTGGGACGTCGTCGGCGACTACTTCACCTCCGCGTCCGTGCTGCGCGGACTCTGGCTCACGCTGTGGCTGACCGGGGTGGTGATGGCGCTCGGCTTCGCGCTCGGCACCCTGCTGGCCCTCGGCCGTCTCTCCGGCAACCCCGTGCTGAGATCGGTCAGTTGGGGCTACGTCTGGTTCTTCCGGTCGATGCCGATCCTGGTGCAGCTGCTGTTCTGGTTCAACATCGGCGCGCTCTACCCGACGCTGTTCGGCGTCAAGACCGTGGATCTCCTCGGGCCCGTCACCATCGCCGTCATCGGGCTCACCCTGCACGAGGCCGCGTACGCCGCCGAGGTCGTGCGCGGCGGCATCCTCTCCGTGGACCGGGGCCAGGTGGAGGCCGCGCATTCGCTCGGGCTCGGGCGTTGGCGGCGGTTCCGGCGCGTCGTGCTCCCGCAGGCCATGCGCTCCATCGTGCCCCCGGCGGGGAACATGCTGATCGGCACCCTCAAGGGCACCTCGATCGTCAGCGTCATCGCCGTGCAGGACCTGCTCTACTCCGTGCAACTGGTCTACCACCGCACCTACCAGGTCATCCCGCTGCTCCTCGTCGCCACGCTCTGGTACGTCGTCGTGACCTCGCTGCTCAGCGTCGGCCAGTACTACGTGGAGCGGCACTACGCGCGCGGCTCGGAGCGGGCCCGATGAACCCCGGTGACGGTGCGGCGGTTCCGTCTGATGCCGCTGAGGCTCCGTCGGCCGGGGTCCCCGCCCTCGTCATCGTCGGCGCGGGCCCCCGCGCCACCGGCATCATCGAGCGCATCGCCGCCAACGCGCCCGAGCTGTACGGGAGTTCGCGCCTGGACATCCACCTCGTCGACCCCTACCCGCCGGGACCCGGCCGGATCTGGCGCGCCGAGCAGTCGCCGCTCCTCTGGATGAACTCGCACGCCGAGGACGTCACGATGTTCACCGACGACACGGTGGAGACAGCCGGACCCGTGCTCCCGGGACCCGCCCTGGACGAGTGGGCGGGCGCCGACGGACAGGTCTTCGCCGACCGCCGCACCCAGGGCGCCTATCTGCGCTGGGTGTACGAGAAGGCGGTGGCCGCCCTGCCGCCCGGCGTCACCGTCCACCACCACGCCCGCCGCGCCCTGCGCCTGACCGGCCCGGCGGACGGCCGCCAACAGGTGTGGCTCGAAGGCACCGACCACCCCCTGCCCGCCGACCTGGTCATCCTCGCCCAGGGCCACCTCGACGCCGACCTCGACCACGAACAGCAGCGCCTCGCCCGCTACGCCCGCCGCCACGGCCTGGTCCACCTGCCGCCCGACTTCACCGCCGACACCGACCTGAGCACCCTCGAAGCGGGCGAGCCCGTCCTGGTCCGGGGCTTCGGCCTGGCCTTCGTCGACCTGATGGTGCTCCTGACCGAGGGGCGCGGCGGCCGGTACGAGGGCGACACCTATGTGCCGTCGGGGCGCGAGCCCGTCCTGTACGTCGGGTCACGGCGCGGTGTGCCCTACCACGCCAAGCTCGGCTACACCTGGGACGACGGCGAACGGCCGCCACTGCCGCGCTACTTGGGCCCGGCGCAGATCGACGAACTCCTGGCGCGCCCCGACGGCTACGACTTCGCCCGCGACGTGTGGCCGCTGATCGAGAAGGAACTGGGCTTCGCCCACTACCACCGCCTGTTCACCGCCCACGCCGAGCGCACCACCATGGCCTGGCCGGACTTCGACGAGAAGTACGCGGTCTGCCCGCCCGGCAGCCCCGAGCTGGCCGCCCTCGTCTCCGCCGCCGTGCCCGACCCGGCCGACCGCCTCGACCTGCGCGCCATCGACCACCCCCTGGACGGCGTCCGCCACACCTCGTACGACGGACTCCAGGACGGCATCAGGGCCTACATCACCGCCGACCTCGCCCGCCGCCACGACCCCGCGCACAGCCCCGACCTGGCCGTCTTCCTCGGACTGCTCTCCGTGTACGGGCAGTTGGTGCGGCTCGGCGACATCGGGCACTGGTGGCACGGCTACTTCAGCTACCTCGCCTCCGGGCCGCCCGGGCCGAGGCTGCGGCAACTGCTCGCGCTCTCGCGGGCGGGGGTGGTGCGGTTCCTCGGCGCGGGGATGACGGTGGCGGCGAGCGGGGGAGCGTTCCGGGCGCGCGGGGCGACCGTGCCCGGGGCGAGTGTGACGGCCCGCGCCCTGGTCGAGGCAAGGCTGCCGCAGCCGACGCTCGCCCGCACCCGCGACCCCCTCCTGCGCGCCCTGCACGAGGAGGGCGTCGCCGAGACCCCCGACGGACTCCTCGCCGTCGACCCCGCCGACGGCCGCGTCCGCGACCGCTCCGGCACCCCCCACCCGCGCCGCTTCGCGCTCGGCCCGCACACCGACGCCCGGGGCGCGGGCGCCTTCACCAGGCCCCGCACCAACAGCCCCTCGTTCCGGCAGAACGACGCCACCGCGCGCGCCGTCCTCACCTTCCTCACGGACCCGGCGCGATGAGCGGCCCCGCGGCCGCCCCCGTACCGGACCGCACCTGCCTGTGCCTGCACGTGCCTGTCCGTGCCTGTCCGTGTCACCGGCCCCCTTCCGGCCGGTACTCGTCGAGAGAGGTTCGCTCCTCATGACCGCATCAGCCGCGTGCCGCGGCCCCCTGCACCTCGCCGCCGCCATCGACCAACCCGGTGCCTACGCCGCCGCCCCGTACACCGAGCTCGCGCTGCTCGCCGAGCGCGGCGCCCTCGACTTCGTCACCCTCGGGGACTCCTTCGCCGAGCACGGGCCCGACGCGCTCGCCGTGCTCTCCCGGATCGCCCCGGCCACCGGCCGCGTCGGCCTGGTGCCGACCGTGACGACCACGCACACCGAGCCCTTCCACGTGCAGGCCGCCGTGGCCACCCTCGACTGGGTGAGCCACGGCCGGGCCGGCTGGGCCGTCGACGTGTCCGTCACCGAGGCCGAGGCACGGCTCTTCGGGCGGCGCCGGGCCGCGCCCGCGGAGGCGCTGTGGCGGGAGGCGGGCGAAGTCGCGGACGTGGCACGGCGGTTGTGGGACAGCTGGGAGGACGACGCCGAGATCCGGGACGTGGCGACCGGACGCTTCATCGACCGGGACAAGCTGCACTACGTCGACTTCGAGGGCGGCACCTTCTCCGTGCGCGGCCCCTCGATCGTGCCGCGGCCGCCGCAGGGGAACCCGGTGGTCGTCGTCGACGCGACCACCGGCCACGCCCGCGAGACGGCCGCCCGGCACGCGGACGTCGCCCTGGTGCGGGCCGCGAGCCCCGAGCAGGCGGGCGCCGCCCGCGCCGAGCTGCACCGGCGCGCCGCCGAACTCGGCCGGGAACCCGGGCAGTTGCGGGTGCTCGCCGCGCTGGTCGTCGACCTCGGCGGCGGCGAGCACGCGGCGCAGCCCGGGCACGGCGGCGGTCCGCTGCCCACCGCCGGGGGCCCGCTGTACCGCGGCGGCCCCGTCGACCTCGCCGACCTCATCGCCGGCTGGCACGGGGCGGGCGCCGTCGACGGCTTCCACCTCACCCCGGTCGAGCCGCGCCGCGACCTGGAGCGCCTGGTCAACGGCACCGTGTCGCTGCTCCAGCACCGCGGCGTGTTCCGCACGTTCTACCCGGGCGCCACGCTCCGGGAGCACCTGGGCCTCGCCCGGCCCGCCAACCGCCACGCCGCACTCGCGGGGGACCCGTCATGACGCCTCGTACGACACCGGAACAGCGCCACACACCTCGTACGACACCGAAACAGATCCACCTCGCCGCCCACTTCCCCGGCGTCAACAACACCACCGTGTGGGCAGACCCCCGCTCCCGGTCACAGATCGAGTTCTCGTCGTTCGAGCATCTCGCGCGCACCGCCGAACGCGGGCTCTTCGACTTCTTCTTCCTGGCGGAGGGGCTGCGGCTGCGCGAGCACAAGGGGCGCGTGCACGACCTGGACGTGGTCGGGCGGCCCGAGTCCCTCACCGTCCTCGCCGCGCTCGCCGCCGTCACCGAACGCCTCGGCCTCGCCGCCACCGTCAACGCCACCTTCAACGAGCCCTACGAACTGGCCCGGCGCCTCGCCTCCCTGGACCATCTGAGCGGCGGCCGCGCCGCCTGGAACGTCGTCACCTCCTCGGACGCCTTCACCGGCGAGAACTTCCGCCGCGGCGGCTTCCTCGACCGCGCCGACCGCTACACCCGCGCCGCCGAGTTCGTCGCGACGGCACGGGAGCTGTGGGACTCCTGGACCCCCGACGGGGCCGACGGGTCCGGTGGCGAGCCACGGCCGTTCGCGCACCGCGGGCGGCACTTCGACATCGCCGGGGAGTTCGGCCTGCCGCGCCCGCCGCAGGGCCACCCCGTCGTGATCCAGGCCGGGGACTCGCCCGAGGGCCGGGAGTTCGCCGCTTCCTCCGCCGACGTCGTCTTCACCCGGCACGGCACCCTGGAGGCGGGCCGCGCCTTCTACGCCGACGTGAAGGGGCGGCTCGCGGCGTACGGGCGCGCGCCGGACGACCTGAAGATCATGCCCGGCGTCACCTTCGTCCTCGGGGACACCGCGGCCGAGGCCCAGGAACGCGCCATCGAGATCCGCCGCCAGCAGGTGTCGCCGCAGAACGCGATCCTGGCCCTGGAGCAGGTGTGGGGCGTCGACCTGTCCGCGTACGACCCCGACGGGCCGCTGCCCGCCATCGACCCGGACCCGGAATCGACGCTCGTGCAGGGCCGGGTGAAGGTCGGCGATCCCCTAGCCGTCGCCGCGAAGTGGCGGGCCCTGTCCGAGGCCAAGGGCCTGTCCATCCACCAGACCGTCATCGAGACGACGTCCCGGCAGTCCTTCATCGGCACGCCCGCCGCCGTCGCCGAGCAACTGGAGGAGTTCGTCAGGGCGGACGCGGCCGACGGCTTCATCCTCGTGCCCCACCTGACGCCGGGCGGGCTCGACGAGTTCGTCGAACGAGTGGTGCCGCTGCTCCAGGAGCGCGGCGCGTACCGCACGGAATACCGGGGCGCGACGCTGCGCTCACACCTCGGGCTGCCCGAGCCCGAATGGAAGGGTTGATCATCATGAGCACGACTGAAGACACGCTGCGGGACTTCAAGGAGTGGCACGAGCTGCGCACGGCCACGGTCTCCGCGCCCTACGGCCCCCTCGCCCTCACCGGCACGCACTGGCTCGCCGACCACCCCGGCGGCACGCTGCCGGGCCTGCCCGGGCAGTGGTCGGACGACGGCGACGAACTCGTCCTGACCGCGACGGCCGACGACGGCATCTCCCTCGACGGGCAGCCCCTCACCGGCACGGCCCGGCTCACGCCCGACGCGGGGCCCGTCACCGCGGCCCGGCTCGCGCTCGGCGAACGGCGCCTGGTGGTGCTGCGCCGCGAAGGACTGTGGGCGGTGCGCGACTTCGACCCGGACGCGGCCGCGCGGGGCGCCTTCACCGGCATCGACGTGAGCGCGTACGACCCGGGCTTCGCGGTCGAGGGCCGCTTCACGCCCTACGAGCAGGACCGCACCGTGCGGGTCGGGAACGCGGACGGCGTGGAGCGGGGGCTCGGGCTCGGCGGTGAACTGGCCTTCACGCTGGCCGGGCAGGAGCACACGCTGCAGGTGAGCGTCGAGGGCGACGGCTCGTTGTGGGCGGTGTTCGCGGACGGCACCAGCGGTGTGTCCAGCTACCGCTTCCGCTTCCTGCGGCCCGCCGCGCCCGACGAACAGGGCCGTACGAGCGTCGACTTCAACCGGTCGCTGCTGCCGCCGTGCGCCTTCGCCGACCACTTCATCTGCCCCTTCCCGCCGCCCGGCAACACCCTCACCGCCGAGATCCCCGCCGGGGAACGGAACCTTTCCCGCCGCTGATACGTCTGACAGGACGCCGATGACCCAGAGCCCCGGTGGCGTGCCGCAGCCGCGACACCGCCGGGGCCGGTCGTCGTGTATCGGCCGCCCCGGCTGAAAGGCACCCCTTGTGCGGTGTCACGGCGGACCCAATACTCCCGAGCAGCGCTTGTCAGGGACACGGTGTAACCGGAATCCACCGGTCCTTCGACCGCGCCTCACGGGCCCCCAACCCACATGGGCCCCCTGACTTCCCTCGGGAGGAACCAGCAGTGAGGATCAAGCGCACCACCCCCCGCAGCGGTATAGCGAGACACTCCCGCACGGTCGCCGTCGCGACCGGGCTCGTGGCCGCGGCCGCGCTCGCCGTCCCCGCCGCCAGCGCCGACGAGGCCCGCAGCTACAGCGCCTCCGACCTGACGGCCGCCAGTGACGCCGTCCTGGAGGCGGACGTCGCGGGCACCGCCTGGAACGTCGACCCCAAGACCAAGAAGGTCGTGGTCACCGCCGACAGCACGGTCTCCAAGGCCGAGATCGCCCAGCTGAAGCAGGCGGCGGGCGACAAGGCCGGCGCCCTGAAGATCGAGCGGACGCCCGGCAAGTTCCAGAAGTACATCTCCGGCGGCGACGCCACGTACGCCACCAGCTGGCGCTGCTCGCTCGGCTTCAACGTCCGCAGCGGCAGCACCTACTACTTCCTGACCGCCGGGCACTGCACCGACGGCGCGGGCACCTGGTGGGCCAACTCGGCGAAGACCACCGTGCTCGGCACCACGCACGGCTCCAGCTTCCCGACGAACGACTACGGCATCGTCAGGTACACGAACAACTCGATCACCAAGTCCGGCACCGTGGGCAGCCAGGACATCACCCGCGCCGCCGACCCGACCGTCAACCAGAGCGTGACGCGTCGCGGCTCCACCACCGGCACCCACTCGGGCCGCGTCACGGGCCTGAACGCCACGGTGAACTACGGCAACGGCGACGTCGTGTACGGCATGATCAGGACGACCGTCTGCGCCGAGCCCGGCGACAGCGGCGGCCCGCTCTACTCCGGTTCCACGGCGCTCGGCCTGACCTCCGGCGGCAGCGGCAACTGCTCCTCCGGCGGTACGACGTTCTTCCAGCCGGTCACCGAGGCCCTGCGCGCGTACAACGTGAGCGTGTACTGACGCCCACCTCCGTACTCCGGACGGTCAGCGTCCACTTGAGCCCCCGCCCCCTTGCCGGGCGGGGGCTCCGCGCTGTCCCGCGCCGTCCGCGCACGGCCATCGAGCGTCGAGAACCGGACAGGACTAGTCCTCACCCACTGCCGACCACCGCTCGCACGCGGTGTTTGCAGCGGGAACCGACGTGGTGAGACCGCGGTCGGTCAACAGGTCCTGGCCGAAGGTGTGTTGTCGGGCGCGCGTCCTGAAGTAGACCTTGTGTGCGACCTCGTGCGCTGGGAATAGTGGGCCGCGTCCTATTGGCATGGACGCGGCTTTCCCATCGTCAGCCCGCCATGCGCGTACGCCTCTCGGCCGCCGAGGTCCCCACACCGGAGCGGACCGACCCCCCACAGGAGGACGCGAGTTGAAGCATCGCCGCATACCCAAGCGCCGTGCAGCCATGGCAGGCGCGGGTGTCGTCGCTCTGATCGGCGCGGCCGTCACCTTCCAGACTGCGAACGCGAGTGAGGACACCCCCACCCCCAAGCCGGACACGCTCTCCATCGCGAAGGCCGGAAAGCTCGCCTCCTCGCTCGACCAGGAGCTGGGCGCCGACGCGGCCGGGACGTACTACGACGCGCAGGCCAAGAACCTCGTCGTGAACGTCCTCGACGACGACGCCAAGGACGCCGTCGAGTCCGCGGGCGCCAAGGCCAGACTGGTCGAGAACTCCCTCGCCGAGCTCAAGGGCGCCCGCACCACGCTCACCGACAAGGCCTCGGTGCCCGGCAGCTCGTGGGCCACCGACCCGGCCACCAACAAGGTCGTCGTCACCGTTGACCGCACGGTCAAGGGCGCCGACCTGAAGAAGCTCACGTCGGTCGTCGAGGGCCTCGGCGAGAAGGCCGAACTGAAGCACTCCAAGGGAGAGTTCAAGCCCTTCATCGCCGGTGGCGACGCCATCTTCGGCGGCAGCAGCCGCTGCTCGCTCGGCTTCAACGTGGTCAAGGACGGTGCCCCGCACTTCCTGACGGCGGGGCACTGCACGGAGGCCGTCACCAGCTGGTCCGAGAAGCAGGGCGGCCCGGCGATCGGTGAGAACGCCGGCTCCAGCTTCCCCGACAACGACTACGGCATCGTCAAGTACTCCGGCGACACCGCGCACCCGAGCGAGGTGAACCTCTACAACGGCAGCACGCAGAAGATCACCAAGGCCGGGGACGCGACCGTCGGCCAGGAGGTGCAGCGCAGCGGCTCCACCACGCAGCTGCACGACGGCAAGGTCACGGGCCTGGACGCCACCGTGAACTACGGCAACGGCGACATCGTGAACGGCCTCATCCAGACCGACGTGTGCGCGGAGCCCGGCGACAGCGGCGGCGCGCTGTTCGCGGGCGACACGGCGCTCGGCCTGACGTCCGGCGGCAGCGGTGACTGCTCCTCCGGCGGCGAGACGTTCTTCCAGCCGGTGCCCGAGGCCCTCGAGGCCTTCGGGGCGGAAATCGGCTGACGTCTGGTTCGAGTACGGCTGCGGGCCCCGGAAACCTTTTGGTTTCCGGGGCCCGCTGGCATTCTCCAGGATAATTAAGAAGGCAGGTTGAAGAATTCGGGATCCCTGAATTCCCAAGGGGTGACGCGCGTAGATTTTCCCATGATGCGCAGGCTGTTCGCCTAAATGACCTTCTGAAGCAAGGTTGAGATGCGGTTCAGCCTTCCGTGGTGGGATCCTGTGGCGCAGATCTCAAAGCGGCGAGATGTCCCGGTTCACCCACTTATGGTGGCCCGTAATGTTGCGCAGCTGTAAATCTTCGCAGCATTCCCGAAATGCTTTCCGTGAGGGATTTGCAAAGGCTCCGCTTCGCTGGCTCTAATGATGCGCACCCCGACGCGGGAAACCTCCGCGTCCGCACGTCATCAGGAGTTGGGCAGCATGGCCGAAGCGCCACACCCAGGACCCCGCGGCCCGCTCGCCGCGGCCGTCGGCGCCTTCCGCCGGGACCGGCTCGGCCTCGCGGCGCTGTGTGTGGTGGCCCTGTTCACGCTGCTCGCCCTCGCCGCGCCGCTCGTCGCCGCCGCGTACGGCAAGAACCCCACCGAGCACTACGGCCAGAACGAACCCGGACTGCTCAGCCCGGAGGGCCTGCCGGTGCTGCCCAACGGCGGCATGTCCGGCGACTTCTGGTTCGGCCTCGAACCGGGCCTCGGCCGGGACGTGTTCACCCAGCTCCTGTACGGCATCCGCACCTCCCTCCTGGTGGCGGGCGCCGCCGTCCTCGTGATCGCGGTCCTCGGCGTCGTGCTCGGTGTGACCGTCGGCTATCTGAGCGGGCTCGCCGACCGCGTCTTCACCTTCGTCTGCGACGTGCTCCTCGCCTTCCCCACGCTGCTGCTCTTCCTCGCGCTCAGCCCGATCGTGCAGACCCGCTTCGTGGACCCGGGCGAGAACGAACCCGCCTGGATGCAGTTCACCGTGCTCGTGGTGATCTTCGCGGCGTTCGGCTGGGTGCCGCTGGCGATGATGCTCCGCACCACCGTCCGGTCCCTGCGGACACGGGAGTTCGTGGAGGCCGCCCGGGCCATGGGCGCGTCCCGCCGCCACATCGTGCTGCGGGAACTGCTGCCCAACGTGTGGGCGCCCGTGCTCGTGCACATCACCATCGCCCTGCCCGGCATCGTCACCGCCGAGGCCGCCCTCTCCTTCCTCGGCGTCGGCATCAGCGAGCCGATCCCCGACTGGGGCCGCATGATCGCCCGCGGCTCCGAGGTCTTCTACGACGACCCGACCTACATGGTCTTCCCCGGCGTGACGATCCTGCTCTTCGTCCTCGCCTTCAACCTGCTCGGCGACTCCGTACGGGACGCGCTCGACCCCCGTACCCGCCGCTGACCCCCGACGCCCTCTTCCCGCGTCACCTCCAACCCGCCCCACCCGCAAGGGAGTTCCGCCATGCCCAGGATCACCTCACGCAGCGTGGCCGTGCCCGTCGCCGCCGCCGCTTCCGCCATGCTCGTGCTGTGCTCCTGCTCGTCCGGGGCGGGCTCCACGAGTGACAAGGCGTCCCCGCGCCAGGAGGCCGACCTGATCGCCGGGGTCGGCAGCGCGAAGGACAGCGCGGGCCCCGCCCCGGCCGTCGCGGGCGCCCGGAAGGGCGGCACCATCCGCGTCGCCAACCTGCGCGACTACGCCCACCTCGACCCGCAGAAGATCTACGCGGGCGAGGCCTACAACACCTCGCTCCTGTGGGGCCGCCAGCTCACCCAGTACCAGATCGTCGACGGCAAGCCGAAGCTCGTCGGCGACCTCGCCACCGACACCGGCAAGCCCTCCGACGGCGGCCGCACCTGGACGTACAAGCTCAAGGACGGCATCGCCTGGCAGGACGGCAAGCCGATCACCTCCGAGCACGTCAAGTACGGCATCCAGCGCACCTTCGCGCCCGGCTTCGAGGTCGGCCCGTCGTACTGGCCGCAGTGGCTGACCGGCAAGTCCGACCTCGCGCAGGCCCGCAAGGTCTACGGCGGACCCAAGAAGGACGGCGACTTCGACCGCATCGAGACACCGGACGAGAAGACCATCGTCTTCCGCTTCCACAAGACGCAGTCCGACGTGCCGTTCATGGCCGCGCAGTCCTCCTCGTCGCCGGTGCGCCCCGACAAGGACACCGGCGCCGCCTACGACCTCAAGCCGTTCGCCAGCGGCCCGTACAAGATCGTCTCGCACCGCCAGAACCAGTCCCTGACCCTGGCCAAGAACCCGCACTGGAAGGCGGACACCGACCCGATCCGCCACCAGTACGCCGACAAGTTCGAGTTCACCTTCGAGAAGAAGGAACTGAACACCGCCCAGGAGATCCTCAACGGGCGCGGCGACGGCGCGGCCACCGTCACCACCAAGAACGAGTTCCCGCCCGAGCTGATCGGCGAGGCGAACCGCGACCCGAAGAAGAAGGACCTCGTCGTCGACGGCCGCCGCGGCGCGTTCAGTTCGCACCTGGTGATCCGCAACGACCGCGTCGCCGACGCGGAGGTCCGCAAGGCCATCCACTACCTCTTCCCGCGCCAGCAGGCCCGCCAGGCACTCGGCGGCCCGCGCGTCGGCGACATCGCCACCACCTACTCCTCGCCCGCCATCGTCGGCTGGCACCCGTACGACACCCACCCGGTGGCGCCCACCGGCGACATCAAGAAGGCCAAGGAGCACCTGGCCAAGGCCGCGAAGCCGGTGAAGCGGCTCAGCTACGCCTACGAGTCCAACGCCGTCAACGACCGCCTGGCCCAGGTCCTGGTGGACGCCTTCGCCAAGGCCGGCATCGAACTCGTCACCAAGCCGATGCCGCTGCCCGCCTACACCAACGAGGTCCTGCGCGGCACCGACCCGAAGTACGACCTGTGGATGTCCACCTCGTCCGTGGACTGGCCGACCCCGGCCACCGGCGTCCCGTACCGCTTCGACAGCCGCCGCGACACCCTCGACAACGACCCGCGCTACCGGAACCCGGCCGTCGACAAGGAACTCGACCGCATCGCCCGGGTCGGTGACGCCACCAAGAAGGCCAAGGCGCTCATCGCCCTGGAGCAGGACAAGATCATGAAGGACGTGCCGCTGGTGCCGTTCCTGCACCAGCGCGTCCAGCAGGTGCGCGGCGCCGACGTCGGCGGCGCCTTCATCCACCCCATCTACGGCACCATCAGCCCGGCCTGGCTGTACCTGAAGAAGTCCTGACCCATGCTCGGATACCTCACCCGACGGGCGCTGCAGGCGGTCGTGGTGCTCCTCGCGATCTCCGCGACCGCCTTCGCGCTCTTCTACGCCGCACCCTCCGACCCGGCCGTCATCGCCTGCGGACCCAAGTGCGACGCCACCCAGATCGCCGCGGTCCGCGACTCCATGGGCCTGGACCAGCCGATCCTCGGTCAGTACGCCGACTACGTACGCGGCCTGTTCGCGGGCCGCACCATCAACGACGTCGACGGCACCCCGATCGCCTGCGACGCGCCCTGCCTCGGCTACTCCTACGCGCTGCACGAACCCGTGCGCGCCGCCATCACCAGCCGCTTCCCCGTCACCCTCTCGCTCGCGGGCGGCGCGCTCGCGGTGATCGCCGTCTTCGGGATCGGCGCGGGCTTCCTGTCCGCACTGCGCCGCGGCCGGCTCACCGACCGGCTCCTGTCCGGCTTCACGCTGGTCGGCGCCAGCGTGCAGATCTACTTCCTCGGCTACGCCCTGCAGTACCTCCTCGTCTACCGGACGGGCTGGTTCGCGCTGCCCGGCTACACCTCGCCCGGCGACGACATCGGCGCCTGGGCGGCGGGACTGCTCCTGCCCTGCCTGGTCCTCGGCTTCGTCAACGCCGCCGTGTTCGCCCGGCTCTCCCGCGCCCAGATGCTGGAGGTCATGCACGAGGGGTACGTGCGCACGGCGCGCGGCAAGGGGCTCAGCCCGCTGCGCGCCCACCTGAAGTACACCTCGCGCGGGGCCGCCGCGCCGCTGGTGCAGCTCCTCGGCCTGGAGGTGGGGGCGCTGCTCGGCGGGGCGTTCATCACCGAGACCGTGTTCGGGCTCAGCGGCGTCGGCAAGCTCGCGGTGGACGCGGTGGTGCAGAACGACCTGCCCACCGTCGTCGGCACCGTGCTGCTCGCCGCGTTCTTCGTGGTGGTGTTCGTCGCCCTGGCCGACCTCGTGGTGGCCTGGCTCGATCCGAGAGTGAGGCTCGCGTGAACGGCACCGACAAGGAACGGCCCGCCCTGCGTGCACGGGACGAATGGCCCGTCCTGCGCGTACGGGACCTGAGCGTCACCTTCACGGGGACGCGCGGCACCGTCATGGCCGTCGAGGGCGTCTCCTTCGACCTGGCGCGGGGCGAGGTCATCGGCCTGGTGGGGGAGTCGGGCTCCGGCAAGTCCACCGTCGGGCTCGCCGCGCTCGGGCTGCACGACCCGGCCCGGACGCGGATCGCCGGCAGTGTCGAGGTCGGCGGCACCGAGGTCGTCGGGGCGGACGAGGGCGTGCTGCGGCCGCTGCGCGGCAACCGGGTCGCGATGGTCTTCCAGGACGCCCTCGCCGCGCTCTCCCCCTTCCACGGGGTGGGCGCGCAGCTCGCCGAGGCCTACCGGATCCACCACCGGGCCGCCTCTCGCGCCGAGGCCCGCGACCGCGCCGCCGACATGCTGGAGCGGGTCGGCATCCCCGCCGCTCGCGCCCGGGACTACCCGCACCAGTTCTCCGGCGGCATGCGGCAGCGCGTGATGATCGCCATGGCGCTGATCAACAGCCCGGACGTGCTCGTCGCGGACGAGCCCACCACCGCGCTCGACGCCCGCGTCCAGCGCCAGGTGCTCGACCTGCTAGACGAGTTGCGGCACGAGCACGGCACCGCCGTCGTCCTGGTCACCCATGACGTGGGCGTCGTCGCGCACGCCACCGACCGCATGCTCGTGATGCGCGGCGGCCACCTCCTGGAGGAAGGACCGACCCGGCGGGTCCTCACCACGCCCGAACACCCCTACACCCGCGCCCTGATCGGCGCCGCCCCCGCCCTGACCAGCGAGCCGGGCACCCGCCTGCCGACGGTCGACGAACCCGAGCCGAAGCCGCGCACCGCGGCCCGCGCCCCGGTCGCCGCCGAGGGGCGCCCCCTCGCCGAGGTCACCGGCCTGCACGTGGAGTTCGGCGGCGGCCGGACCCTGCTCGGCCGCCGCCGCGAGCCCGCCCGGGCCGTGCGCGGCGTCAGCCTGCACGTGCGCGAGGGCGAGACCCTCGGCCTCGTCGGCGAGTCCGGGTCGGGGAAGTCCACCACCGCCCGGGTGCTCGCCGGGCTCCAGCGGCCCACGGCGGGCGAGGTCCGCTTCGACGGCCGGGACATCTCCGGCGCCGCCGGGGACACCGCGCTGCGCCGGGAGCTGAGCCGTGAGGTGCAACTGGTCTTCCAGGACCCGTACGCCTCGCTGAATCCGCGTCGTACCGTCGAGCAGATCGTCACCACGCCGCTGCGGGTGCACACCCGGGCCGGCGCGGCCGAGCGCCGGGAGCGGGCGGTCGAACTCCTGGAGCAGGTCGGCCTGTCCGCCGACGACCTGGGCCGCTATCCGCACGAGTTCTCCGGCGGCCAGCGTCAGCGCGTCGGCATCGCCCGCGCGCTCGCCCTGCGGCCCCAGCTGATCATCGCCGACGAACCGGTGTCCGCCCTCGACGTGTCCGTACAGGCCCAGGTCCTGAACCTGCTGATGGACCTGCGGGACGAACTCGGCCTCTCGCTGCTCTTCGTCTCCCACGACCTGGCCGTCGTACGGCACTTCTGCGACCGCGTCGCCGTGCTGCACCGCGGCGAGATCGTCGAGACCGGGACCCGCGACGAGGTCTTCGAGCGGCCGGGCGCCGCGTACACGCGCGACCTGCTCGCCGCGATGGTCTGAGCCACCCCGGTCCACCGCCCCAGGGAGGGGGCGGGGCGGCGGCCCGGGCTCCCCAAGAGCGGTGCCCCGCCCACCTGGTGTCAGGTGGACGGGGCACCGCCGTTTCGTACCTCCCGGATCAGCAGGTGCCCGCCGGGCGGGCACGGGTCACCAGGTCCGTGTGGCCGGTGGTGCCGTCGATCCACACCACGCGCCTGCCGGTGTCGGCCGCGTGGCCGGTCTGCTCGCCCCGGTTGCAGGAGACCCGCCCCAGGCCCTTGCCGTCCAGGTCGGTCTGCACCAGCTTGGTGAGGTTGCCGTTGCTCCAGCCCCGCTGAGGCTGCCACTGGGTGAGCGTGAGCGCCGACTCGGAGGCGTCCACGTTCCAGAAGTAGGAGTCCTTGGAGTCCTCGGGGACGATGTCGGTCAGGCCGGTGCCGTCGAGCTTCGCGCGCCGCAGGCCCATGCGGTTGTCGTCGGCGATGTCGTCGACCAGCCAGTACAAGTACTTGCCGTTGATCGCCGGGGTGGCGATGCCGAGGTATCCGCCCTTGGCCGGGACCAGCGTCTGCTTGCCGGTGCGCACGTCCGTGATCTCCGTGGAGACCTGCTGCACGCCGTCCTTGTCGGTGTACACCTTGGCGTAGCCGAGCTTGTCGCCGTGGATCGTGGGCAGCGCGGTCACCACGTCGTAGCGGCCGCCGTCGACGAACACCGGCTCCCGGTCACCGGGGCGCAGGTACGCCACCCGCTGCTGGCCGTGCGGGCTGGACTCCTGCCAGGTGACGTTGCCGTTCGAGATCCGCACGTTGGCGACGGTGGTGCCCGCCGACCACAGCTTCTTCACCGGGCCGCCGGTCAGCGGCCGGGACAGGATCTCCACACTGGTCGGACCGTACGCCACCCACACCGCGCGCTTGCCGTCGGTGTCCGGGTAGACGTGGTAGCGCCCGTCGTTGGGGCTGAGCAGCTTCGGTGTGCCGCTGCCGTCGGTGCGGCCCGCGTACACGGAGAAGGCCTCCTGGCCCTCGTCGTCGGACTTGGACGCGGCCCACCAGCCGCCGCCCGCGCCCGCGCCGGTGTTCGGCAGCCTGCCGCCGACCCGGGTCGCGTTGAGGTCGCCGAGGAGCTTCTCGGAGTCGGCGCCGATGGCCTTCTCCCAGCCCTTGGTGATGCCGTGCGCGTCGAACGAGCGCCGCACGGTGCGCAGCTTCGCGCCCTTCACACCGAGGTCCTTGGCCGCGGCGACCACCGCGTTGCGGGCGTCCGTGTAGCCGTCGAGCGGCGTCAGGTACTCCGCGAGCGCCTTGTAGACGATCCTGTCGGCGAGCGTGGCGCCCAGGTCCTCACGGATGTCCCACAGCGCGCCGGAGACGATCGTCGAGTTCAGGTGCACGCCGCCGCTGTCGGTGCCGATGGTGACGCCGAGGAAGTCCTTCGCGGTGGTGCGGCCGTCGTTGAGGTCGCGCAGGGCGCAGTCCGCGGGCGACTGGGTGCGGCACAGGTCCTCACCGATGAGCCCGGCCTTCGGGTCGTCCATCGGCGTCTTCGAGGCGTTCACGTCGATGGCGTTGCCGAAGTAGTCGGCGATGGCCTCGTTCAGGGCGCCGGACTGGCCGACGTAGACCAGGCCCGCGGTGTGCTCGACGACGCCGTGCGTCATCTCGTGCCCGACCACGTCCAGGTCGGCGGAGAGCGGCTTGAACTCCTCGTCGCCGCCGCCGTAGACCATCTTCTGGCCGTCCCAGTAGGCGTTGACGAACGGGAACCCGCCGTCGGTCACGCCCACCAGGGAGTTGATGGTCATGCCCTTGCCGTCGAGGCTGTCACGGCCGTGCTTCTTCTTGTAGTACTCGTGGACCTGCCCGGCCGCCCAGTGCGCGTCGACCGCGCCCGAGTCGGTCGCCTCCTTGCCGAACTCCTTTGTCTTGGAGCCGAACTCGGTGATTCCCCGCGGCCACTTCCCCGACGCGTCGTTGGCGTCGACACCCCGCGCGTCCCACGTGGCCAGCGGGTTCTTGCTGCCGTCCCACTGGTGGCGGAGGTCGCGCAGCTTGTACGTGCCCGATGCGGCGTCGTGCGTGACGTCGAGGCCGACCTTCTTGCCGTCGAGCTTGACGCCGCTGCCCTTGGCGCCGGGGAAGCCGTCACCGGGGCCGTCGATGGTCTGGATCGCCGAGTACTGGAGCACCGGGAACCCGGACGCCGCGTCGACGTACACCTCCTGCTTCACCGGGGCGCCGGTCGCCGGATCGCTGCCGGTGACGGTGACGTGGTACGTCAGGAGGCCCTCGCCCTGGGGCAGGACGACCAGGCCGTGGGAGGCGCCGGAGAGGTCGTGGCGGCGGCTCTGGGATCCGTTCCCGGCCTTGGCCTTCGCCTTGCTTCCGCCCTCTTCGGTGCGGGACTTGGGGGCCAGCTTGGCCAGGCTGCCCGTGCGGCCGTCCCCGGCGGCGGTCGCCGCCACGGCGCGCTCGACGGCCGTCCGCTCCGCGACCTCGGCCTTCGTGCCGACCGCGAGGCCCGTGAAGTACTTGCCGGAGGTGCCGGTGACGACCCGCTCGCTGTCCTTCTTCTCCATCCGCACCAGGTACTGGCCGCCGAGGACCGGCACGCCCCGGTGCTTCTGCTGGAAGCGCACGGTCTCGCCGTCGCCGTGCCGCAGCGTCTGATCGGTGCTCAGGTCCCGCCGCGGGTCGGGTATCCCGTAGCGGCCCTTCTTGGCCGCGAGGTGGCCGCGGGCCGCGTCGGCCGGGCTGCCCGAGTCCTTGGCGGCCTCCGCGATCCCGTCGACCAGAGCCGGGGTGGCCGTGCCCTTGCCGGGGACGACCTCGGTGGCCGGGCCTTCGGGAGCCGCCGGAGCGGCCTGTGCCGCCGGGACCCCGGCGGCGAGCAGCGCCGCGGCGCCGAGCAGCGCCGCGCCCCCCGTTATTCGTGTCCGTCTGCGTGAGCTTCTCAAGTTCCCCTCCACGCGCAGAAGTGAGCGCACCATGGACGTGTCGTGTACGTGCCGTGCTCATGCAAGTCGTTGCCCGTATGTTGATCAAGGAATAACGACTGGTCACAAGTGGGGCCGCACACTTGTGTGCGTCGTGGGGCGGGGTGAGACTGCCCGACATGACCATGGGGAGCGGCAAGGGGAGCGCGCTGCGCGACCTGGGCCTGGGGGAGGCGGACGAGCGGGTGTACGGGGCGCTGCTGCGGCAGCGGGCTCCGGCGGCCCGTGACGCCGAGCGGCTGCGGCGGGAACTGGGGCTCACGCGGGGGCAGTTGGAGCGGTCCCTGGCGCGGCTGCGGGAACACGGGTTCACCGTCCCGTACGCGGACACGGAGGCGGCCGTGCTGCCGCGCCCGGTGCCGCCCGCACCCGCCGTACGGGCCCTGATCCACCGAAGACAGGCGGAACTTCACGCCCAGGCGGCGGAGTTGGAGCGGCTGCGGCGTCAGGCCGACGAGATCGCCGAGCGCCTCGAACCCGCTCCGGCCCTCGCGCCCGGCGCGGTCGCGGCCGTCGAGGCGGTGAGCGGTCCCGGCGCCATCGTGCGGCACGTGGACCACCTGCTGGCCCGCGCCGAGAAGGAGGTGCTCATCCTCGACCGGCCGCCCTACCTCAACCCGTGGGCGGTCGCGGGCGCGGACCCGGGCACCGGCATCGCGGCCCTGCTCGAACGCGGGGTCAGCGTGCGGGTGGTGCTGGCCCGCGAGGGGCTCGCGCTCCCGGGCCGGACCCGGCTGCTGGGGCCGCTGGTCGACCGGGGGCTCGGGGTGCGGGTCGCGGCCGATGTGCCGACCAAGCTGATCGCGGTGGACGGCAGGGACGCGCTGTTGCCGCCCGCGGCCGGTGCCGACCCGACCCGCACGGCCGTCGTCGTCCGCGACACGCTGCTCCAGCACGTCTTCCGGCCGCTCTTCGAGGCCCTGTGGGAGCGGGCGTTACCGCTCGGTGGCGCCGGGCCGCGCCTCTCCGACGAGCACCGTGATCTGCTCGGCCTGCTGGCGGGCGGCTTCAAGGACGAGGCGATCGCGCGCCGTCTCGGCGTCCACGTGCACACCGCGCGCCGCCGCATCAGCCGGCTGCTCGACGAACTGGGCGCCGACACCCGTTTCCAGGCCGGCGCCCAGGCCGCGTCGCGGGGCTGGCTCACGGGCCCCTGAGCCCGAGCGGTCCCAGGGGCCCGTGCGGTCTCAGAAGTTGAAGACCTTGCCCTGGCCCGCCGTCATCGCGCAGGGGTTGGCGAAGGTGTGCTCGTAGGAGACCCGGCGGCCCTCCCAGACGCCCTGTGCCGTCACCACGATCGGGTTCCACTCCTTGGTGCAGGCGATGGTCGTCGGCGCCTTGGTGACCTTGTCGAACTTGCCGCCGACCGCGCGCAGTTGGTCGCAGGCGCCGGGCGCGTCGGGGTGGCTGCCGACGCCGGTGGAGGAACAGCCGAGGGTCACGGCCCGCTGGATCGAGGCGTCGGCGGCCTTGGTGCCGTAGCCGAAGGTGAGGACCAGCTCGGAGGGCGCGAAGCCACTCGCGGCGGCGGGCGCGGCGGTGGCCGCGGGCGCCGGAGTGGCGGTGGCCGGAGCGGCTGTTGCCGCGGTGGCCAGACCGCCGAGCGCGAGAGCGGCGCCCAGCGCGATCCCCCCAGAGATGTACCGCATTTCGAACACTCCCTTGCTTGTTGTTGCGAATAACGAACGGAACGGACCGGAGTCTTGCCGAAGGCGACAGCGAAAGCACATCGGGCGCTGACTTTCAGTCGTTGGTTGAAAACTGTGTGTAGTGGCGTGAAGCGATGATCCCTCACGGTCGGTTGAGGTGTGGTGCACCACACGTGACCGGCGGGGAAGGGGGAATCGGGGGAAGTTTCCCCGATAGCCGGAATGTGCGGTCGCGGGGCGCGGAAGTGGAGTGCGTCACCCCGGTCGGGTCTTTTCGGTGCGGCGGGAATGGCCGGATCAAGGGTGCTTGGAGGATTTTGTGAATGTGTTCACAAGCTCGCAAGGGTCTTTGGTCCCTCGGCGTTCACGCAGGTGAGAGATCGTTTTCTGCCGCATTTCGCGCTGTCGGAAGGACTTTCTCCCTCTCGGATAAGGGCGAGGCGCAGGAGACGCGTGACGCGCGGGCGGAGGAGCTGGTGGACGGTCTGGTCCGGCGGGCCCGGGCCGCGCTCGCCCGCTTCGATTCCTACGACCAGGAACAGGTCGACCACATCGTCACGAAGGCCTCCCTCGCGGCGCTGAACGCGCACGGGGAACTGGCCCGGCAGGCGGTCGAGGAGACCGGGCGCGGCCTCTTCGAGGACAAGGCCGTCAAGAACCTCTTCGCGTGCGAGCACGTCGTGAACTCGATGCGCGGGCTGAGGACCGCGGGCGTCATCTCCCGCGACGAGCTGAACGGCATCACCGAGATCGCCGAACCGGTCGGCGTCGTCTGCGCGCTGACCCCGGTCACCAACCCCACCTCCACCACCGTCTTCAAGGCCCTCATCGCCCTGAAGACCCGCAACCCGATCGTCTTCGCCTTCCACCCGAGCGCCCAGAAGTGCTCCGCCGAGGCGGCCCGCGTCGTGCGGGACGCGGCGGTCGCGGCCGGGGCGCCCGCGGACTGCGTGCAGTGGATCGAGGAGCCGTCGCTCGCGGCCACCGGCTTCCTCATGCGCCACGAGGGTGTCTCCACCATCCTCGCCACCGGCGGCAACGCGATGGTTCGCGCCGCCTACTCCTGCGGCAAGCCCGCGCTCGGCGTCGGCGCGGGCAACGTGCCCGCGTACATCGCCCGCAGCGCCAGGCTGAAGCGCGCCGTGCACGACGTGGTGCTCTCCAAGGCCTTCGACAACGGCATGATCTGCGCCTCCGAGCAGGCGGTCGTGCTCGACCGGGAGGTGTACGACGAGGGCATCGCCGAATTCCAGCGGCTCGGCGCGTACGTCGTGTCGGCGGCCGAGAAGACCAAGCTGGAGGAGTTCGTCTTCGGCACCACGGCGTTCGCCGCGAACTGCGCGGGCGCGAGGCTGAACGCGGACGTCGTCGGCAGGTCCGCGCGGTGGATCGCCGGACAGGCCGGGTTCGAGGTGCCGGAGAACACCCAGATCCTGCTCGCCGAGTGCGCGGAGGTCGGCGAGGGCGAGCCGCTGACCCGCGAGAAGCTCTCGCCCGTGCTCGCCGCGCTGAAGGCGGACTCGACCGAGCAGGGGCTCGAACTCGCCGCGCGGATGGTCGAGTTCCACGGCCTCGGGCACAGCGCCGCGATCCACACCGAGGACGAGGCGCTCGCGGAGGAGTTCGGCAGGCGCGTCAAGGCGGTCCGCGTCATCGTCAACGCGCCCTCGACCTTCGGCGGCATCGGCGACGTCTACAACGCCTTCCTGCCCTCGCTCACCCTCGGCTGCGGTTCGTACGGGCACAACTCGGTGTCGAACAACGTCTCGGCGGTCAACCTCGTCAACATCAAGCGGATCGGACGGCGCAACAACAACATGCAGTGGTTCAAGGTCCCGCCGAAGATCTACTTCGAGCGCGACTCGCTGCGTCACCTGGGCGAGATGGACGGCATCGAGCGCGTCTGCGTCGTGACCGACCGGACGATGTCCGACCTCGGCTTCGTACGGAAGGTCACCGACATCCTGGCCGCCCGCGCGGAGCCGGTCACCGTGCAGGTCATCGACGACGTCGAGCCCAACCCGGAACTCGCCACCGTGCGTGCGGGCGCCGCCCGGATGCGGGACTTCCGGCCGGACACGATCATCGGCCTCGGCGGTGGCTCACCGATGGACGCGGCCAAGGTCATGTGGCTGATGTACGAGCACCCCGAGGTCGAGTTCGCCGACACCAAGGAGAAGTTCTTCGACATCAGGAAGCGGGCCTTCCGGTTCCCCGGCCTGGGGGAGAAGGCGCGCATGATCGCCATCCCGACGACCTCGGGCACGGGCTCGGAAGTCACCCCCTTCGCCGTCATCTCCGACCCCGAGGCCGCGCAGAAGTACCCGCTCGCCGACTACGCCCTCACCCCGAGCGTCGCCATCGTCGACCCGGTCCTGCCGCTGCGGCTGCCCCCGGACGTCACCGCCGACTCCGGCTTCGACGCCCTGACCCACGCCACCGAGGCGTACGTCTCCGTGTACGCCAACGACTACACCGACGGGCTCTGCCTCCAGGCCATCAAGCTGATCTTCGAGAACCTGGAGCGGTGCGTGGTGAACGGGGCGGAGGACCCCGAGGCCCGCGAGAAGATGCACAACGCCTCGACCGTCGCGGGCATGGCCTTCGCCAACGCCTTCCTCGGCCTCGTGCACGCCATGGCGCACACCCTCGGCAACACCTTCCACATCCCGCACGGCCGCACCAACGCGGTGTTGCTGCCGCATGTCGTCCGGCACAACGGCACCGTGTCCGGGAAGGCCACGCCCTGGCCCAAGGCCGAGGTGTACCGGGCGCCGGAGCGGTTCCAGGAGATCGCCCGGACGCTGGGCCTGGCGGCGGCCACCCCGGAGGAGGGCGTGGAGTCCTACGCCCGGGCCGTGGAGGACCTGCGGGCGCGGTGCGGGATCCCTGCCTCCTTCCAGGAGGCGGGGGTCGACGAGGCCGCCTTCATCGAGGCGCTGCCGCAGCAGGCGATGAACGCGTACGCGGATCAGTGTGCGCCCGCCAATCCGCGGATGCCGATGCTCTCCGAGCTTGAGCGGTTGATGCGGTCGGCGTATTACGGGGTGGGGGCTGCTGCCTGAGGTTCGTTGTCCCCTGCGGGTGGTGGGGGTTGAGCGCGCAGTTCCCCGCGCCCCTTACGGGGCTCGGTTCCCCCGCGCCTCCGTGCCCTAGCGGTGCGTCACCGTTTGGGCCAGTACCAAAGCGGCTCGTCCAGAAGGCTTTCGCGGCCCGCGACCTTCGTCTCGCCCGACTCCTTGAGCAGCTCTATGGAGTTGACGTCCACGCGGTGGCGGCGCGCGCCCTTCGCCACCGCCTCCGCCAGGGGGTCGGCGTGGGTGACCAGGACGATCTGCGTGTCCTTGGTCGCGTGCAGGATCAGGTCCGCGAGGGGGCGGAGCAGGTCCGGGTGGAGGCTGGTCTCCGGCTCGTTCAGGACCAGGAGGGAGGGCGGCCGGGGAGTGAGGAGCGCCGCCGCCCACAGCAGATAGCGCAGCGTGCCGTCGGACAGCTCGGCCGCGCCGAGGGGGCGGGTCAGCCCCCTCTGGTGCAACCGCACCTCGAACCGCCCGCCGTGGTCCTCGACCCGCACCCGCGTGCCCGGGAACGCGTCGTCCACGGCCGCGTCCAGGGCCGCGGTGTCGCCGATCTCTCGGATGGTCTGCAGGGCGGCCGCCAGGTCGGCGCCGTCGTGGCCGAGGACCGGGGTGCGGGTGCCGATGCGGGCGGCGCGGGCGGGGGCGTCGGCGTCGGTGCGGACGTGGTCGTAGAACCGCCAGGAGCGGATCAGCTCGCGCAGCCGGAGCAGGTCGGGCGCGAGCTGCGGGTCCGCGAGCTCGCTCAGCATGCTGTCGTACGGCCGCAGGCCCTGCGTGCGGTGCCAGCCGCCGTCCGCCGTCCGCGTGCGCACCGCCGGGCCCGCGCGGTCGCACAGCAGGGCCGCGGGGCGGAGCACCGGGCCCGCCCACGTGCACTCGCGCTTGATCTCCGGGTCCAGGTTGAACAGGGACGGGGCCGCGCCCACGCCCGACGTCGGGATGGGGTGCCCGAAGTCGACCGCGTACCCGAACTCGTCGCCCGCGAAGCCGAGTCTCATGGCCGTCGCCTCCGCCTTGGCCTCACCGGCCCACAGGGCGGACTGGAGGCCGCCCTCCCGGGCCAGGGCGGAGACCGCGCCGCCGCGGCCCGCGTCCGCCAGCAGACGCAGTGCTCTGTACAGGCTGGACTTGCCCGTGCCGTTGGCGCCCGTGATGACGTTCAGGCGGTCCAGGGGGACGATCAGTTTGCGCAGGGAGCGGTAGTTTTCGACGGCGAGTGTGCGGATCATGTTCTTGAGGGTCGCAGGTGGGACTGACAGTGGCCCTGGTCGCGGGTTCCGCGGAGCGGATCTCACGGGGCTGCGCCCCTGGCCCCCCTTTTCGGCGCTTCGCGCCTCGTCCTCAAACGCCGGACGGGCTGGTGCCCGTCTGCTCGGGTGCCTTTGTCCGTCCGCTCGTCCTGCGTGCTGCCACCAGCAGCGTCACCGCCGTCCCCGCCACCGCCCACGCCGAGAGCACCAGGAGCGGGCCCGTCACCGCGTTGCCCTGGAAGTAGGCGATGGAGCGGGCCACCCAGGTGCCCGCGCCCGGTGGCAGGGCGGGGCCGATCGCCTCCCAGAACGGGGGCAGCATCGGCAGCGGGAAGGCGCCGCCCGCGCTGGGGTTGCCCGCCACCACGATGACGAGGACGGCCAGGCCGATGCCGACGACGCCGGTGATCGCCTCCAGGGCGAGCGTGAACGCGCCGACCGCGAAGGTGACGAGGGCGCCGAGGCCCCACAGAGCCATGATCGAGCCGGGCAGGGCGCCCAGGATCGGGCCGATGATGACCGCCCCGCCGAGGCCGCCCGCGAGGGCGAGCAGGGCCATGGCGCCCAGCCGGATCGCCGCGCGCTGCGGATTCGCGACCTTCGAACCCGCGCTGATCGACATGATCGAGGCGCACAGATACCCGCCCACGCACCAGCCGACGACCAGGTAGAACGACGACAGGCCGTTGAAGTCCTGGGGCGAGGCGGCGGCGACGTCGACGGGCCGCACCGAGCGCTTCTCGGCGCCGTCGGCCTTGACGGCGATCATCTCCAGGGCGTTGGCGAGGGCCTTGCCGCCGCCGGAGGCCACCAGGAGGGTGTCGGTGGTGCCCCGGGGGTCGACGATCAGGGCACCGTCGATCTTCCGGTCGATGATCTGCCGACGCGCCTCGGCCTCGTCCTCGACCACGCGCGGGTCCAGCGGCTCACCGGGCAGCTTCGCCAGCTTGTCCCTGGTCTGCGCGGCCGCGTCGCCGGGGGCGACGACTCCGAAGGCCACGTCCCGCGGCTTCGGATGGTGCAGCGCGCCCACGTAGGAGGCGATGAACAGCAGCTGGAGGGCCAGGACACCGATGACGAGCAGGGCTGCTCGCGGGGTGACGGCGCTCTTCAACTCGTCGGCGAAGGTCATGCCCCCACGCTCCGAGGCACCCGGGGCTCACGCAGGCGGGGTGGGCCGAATGGATGACGGGCCGGTGCCGGGGCCCGCCCGGTGCGACGCCGCGCCGGACCGGCCTAGTGCGTAGGCACCAGGGCAGGGGAGTGGCTGGTCTCGGGGCACCAGGGCAAGACGGAGGCAGGGGACGATGCCCGGCCGGGGCGCCGGAGGCAACTGTGGGAGACGCGCGCATCTCGCGCTTTTCCCTTGCCTAGCGGTGTCTGGAGTGATCACAAGGTGGCGACTTTTCTTTACCGGATCGGGCGGTGGGCCTTCCGGCGGCGCCGGCTCGTGGGCGGCCTGTGGCTCGGGGCCCTGCTGCTCGCCGTGGTCGCCGCGGCCGTGGCGCCGCAGGCGGAGGAAGAGGACCTCTCCATGCCCGGCACCGAGTCGCAGGAGGCGTTCGACCTGCTCGACGAGCGCTTCCCGGAGAGCAACGCCCAGGGCGCCGAGGCCCGGTTGGTGTTCCAGGCCCCGGACGGGCAGCGGGTGACGGCCAAGGAGAACAAGGCAGCCGTCAAGGACACGCTCGGCTCGCTGGACGGGGGCGATCAGGTCGCGTCGGCCACCGACCCGTACCGGACCGGAGCCGTCAGCAAGGACGGCACCATCGCCTACTCCACGATCACCTACACCGAGGACGCCCGTGACCTGACCACGGAGACGAAGAGCGCCCTGGAGGACGCCGCGAGCAAGGCCCGGGACACGGGGCTGACCGTGGAGATCGGCGGCTCGGCCCTGGAGGCGGAAGAGGCACCGGGCGGTACGACGGAGATCATCGGCGTGGCGGTGGCTGCGGTCGTCCTCGTCGTCACCCTCGGGTCGCTGGTCGCGGCCGGACTCTCGCTCCTGACCGCCTTCGTGGGCGTGGCCATCTCCTTCGGCCTGGTCTCCGCGCTGACCGTGCCGCTGGGCCTGACGGACACCGTCGCCATCCTGGCCCTGATGCTGGGCCTCGCGGTCGGCATCGACTACGCGCTCTTCATCACCTCCCGCTACCGCGACGAACGCGCCCAGGGACGTGACCCGGAAGAGGCCGCAGGCAGGGCGGTGGGCACGGCCGGATCCGCCGTCGTCTTCGCCGGGGCGACCGTCTTCATCGCCCTGGTCGGCCTCGGCGTCGTCGGCATCCCCGAACTCACCAAGATGGGCATGGGCGGCGCGGGCGCCGTGGCCCTCGCCGTCCTCGTCGCGCTGACCCTGACCCCCGCGCTGTTCGGCCTCTTCGGGCGCCGGGTGCTGTCCCGCGCCGCCCGCAAGGCACCCTCGTACGACGGGTCGGGAAGCGGGCACCCGGTGCCCGTCGCGGCCGGCCGCCCCGGGCTCGGCACCCGCTGGGCGCGGTTCGTGCTGCGCCGCCCGGTGGCCGTCCTCATGGTCGCCGGCCTCGGTCTCGGCACCGTCGCCCTGCCGACGCTGAGCCTCGAACTCGGGCTGCCCGGGGACGAGTCCAAGTCGGTGGAGACCACCCAGCGCCGCGCCTACGACCTGCTGTCGGACGGCTTCGGCCCCGGCTTCAACGGCCCGTTGACCGTGGTCGTGAACGCGTCGGAGGCCGCGGACACCCGGGCCGCCACGGACCTGGTCGCCAAGACCGTGAAGGGCGTGGACGGGGTCGCGTCGGTCGGTGAACCGGCGCTCAGCAAGACCAAGGACACGGCCGTCCTCACCGCCGTCCCGAAGACCGCGCCGAACAGCGGCGAGACCAAGGACCTGGTGCAGGAGATCCGGGGCGAGGTCTCCGGCGTCGAGGCCGACACGGGCGCCACCGTCCTGGTGACCGGCAAGACCGCGATGAACATCGACATCTCCGAAGCCATGTCCGACGCCCTCATCCCCTATCTGACCGTGGTCATCGGCCTCGCGGTGCTCCTGCTGATGGTGGTCTTCCGCTCGGTCCTGGTCCCGCTCAAGGCCGCGCTCGGCTTCCTGCTGTCGGTGGGCGCCGCCTTTGGTGTCCTGGTCGCCGTCTTCCAGTGGGGCTGGGCGGCGGACCTGTTCGGCATCGAGCAGACCGGCCCTGTGATGTCGCTGATGCCGATCCTCATCATCGGCATCGTGTTCGGCCTCGCCATGGACTACGAGGTCTTCCTCCTCACCCGGATGCGGGAGGCGTACGTCCATGGCGCGTCCCCCGGCGAGGCCATCGTGAACGGGTTCCGGCACAGCGGACGCGTGGTGGCCGCGGCGGCGATCATCATGGTCAGCGTGTTCGCCGGGTTCATCGGGATGAGCAGCCCGACCATCCAGACGATGGGCGTCGGCCTGGCCGCCGCCGTCGCCTTCGACGCCTTCGTGGTCCGGATGGCGATCGTGCCCGCGGTCCTCGCGCTGCTCGGCCACCGGGCCTGGTGGCTGCCCCGTATCCTGAGCCGTGTGCTGCCGAACGTGGACATCGAGGGCGAGGCCCTGAGCAGGCGCGTCCCGGCCCCCGCGGCCGTGCACGAAGCGGCGGTGCCGCCCCAGCCCGTCGGCCGGCACCGGTACTGAGCCGGTCATGACGCACACGGACGGCGGTGCCCCGCGACCACGCGGCACGTGGTGGCGGGAGGGAGCGGTCACGGCGGTGGCGTTCGCGCTCTGTCTGCTCGGCGGCGTGCTGCGGGACGACGACGGCGCGCTGTCACCGCCGTCCGCCGCCGCCTACTTCATCGCCGTGGTGTCCTGTGCCGTGCTGCCGCTGCGGCACCGGGCGCCCCTGGCCGTCATGGCGGTCACGACCGCGTGCGGCTTCCTCGTGCCGCCCCTGGGGCTCCTGCTGAGCCCGCTCATCGTGGCCCCCGCCGTGATCACCGCCTACTCCTACGCGCTCGCCGTGCGCAACGAACGACGCGCGGCGGGCGCGGTGTCGCTCATCTCCGCGGCGCTGCTCCTCGCCGCCACCCCCTTGTTCGGGGCCCTCTCCTGGAAGGACGCGAGCAGAGTGGGGGCGGTGGCGGCGTTCCCGCTGGTGGCCGGCGTGCTCGGTCGCTCCGTGCGGAACCGGCGGGCCTATCTGGCGGCCGTGGAGGAGCGGGCCCTGCGGGCCGAGGAGAGCCGGGAGAGCGAGGCGCGCCGGAGGGTGGCCGAGGAACGGGTGCGCATCGCCCGGGAGCTGCACGACCTGGTGGCCCATCAGATCACCCTGGCCAACGCGCAGGCCACGGTCGCCGCCCACCTCTTCGACGCCCGCCCGGAGCAGACCCGCAAGAGCCTCAAGGAGCTCGTCGAGACCACCAGCGACGCGCTCGACGACCTGCGGGCCACGGTCGGCCTGCTGCGCCAGTCCGAGGACACGGAGTCCGGGGACACGGCCGCGCCCGCCGAACCGGCGCCCGGCCTGTCCCGGCTCCCCACGCTCCTGGAGTCCTTCCGCCGCGCGGGCCTTGAGGTGTCGGTGCACCAGGAGGGCACCGCCAGGCCGCTGCCGCCGGGCGTGGACCTCACCGCGTACCGCATCGTCCAGGAGGCCCTGACCAACGTGACCAAGCACGCCGGTACCGGCAGCGCCCGGGTGCACCTCGCCTGGGACCGCGACCGCGTGACCATCACCGTCGCCGACGACGGCGGGGGAGCCCGTACGGCATCGACGACGGCCGCCGGACCGGGCGCGGCCACGACGGACCGCCCGCCCGGATACGGTCTGATCGGGATGCGCGAACGTGCCACCGCGGTCGGGGGACGGCTCTCCGCGGGCAGGCGCCTCGAGGGCGGCTTCCTCGTCTCCGCCCAACTGCCGCTGCCGCCCGCCAAGGACACGGCGCGGAGCACTGACGGAGCGACGACTGTCGAGGGACGGATGACTGACGCAGCAACACCCGTCGAGGGACGGATGACCGACGGAGCGACCACCGGCGAAGGGCCGATGCCGGACGCGGCGACAGGCGACGGACGGCCGGACGCCGGAGAGGCCGGGGACGCGCCATGACCCTCCGCGTCCTGCTCGCCGACGATCAGGCCCTGCTGCGCGGCGCCTTCCGGCTGCTGCTCGACTCCGCCGACGACATCACCGTGGTCGGCGAGGCTGCCGACGGCAGAGAGGCGGTGAGACTCACCCGGCAACTGCGCCCGGACGTGGTGATCATGGACATCCGGATGCCCGAGGTGGACGGCCTCACCGCCACGTCGCAGATCTGCGCGGACCCGGACCTGCGGTCCAGCCGCATCCTGATCCTCACCACGTACGAGACCGACGAGTACGTCGCGCAGGCGCTGCGCGCGGGGGCGGGCGGCTTCATCGGCAAGGGCATCGGGGCCGAGGACCTGCTGGCGGCCGTACGGACCATCGCCGACGGCGACACCCTGCTGTCCCCGGCCGCGACCCGCTCCCTGGTGGCCCGGTTCCTGGCCACGCCGGACGACGCCCCGCCCCGCGACCCCGAGCGGCTCGACGTGCTCACCCCGCGCGAACGCGAGATGGTGGCCCTGGTCGCGACCGGCCTGTCCAACCAGGAGATCGCCGAGCAGATGTTCCTCAGCCCCTTCACCGTCCGCGCCCACGTCCAGCGCGCCATGACGAAACTGGGGGCCCGGGACCGGGCCCAGCTCGTCGTCATCGCCTACCGGACGGGCCTGGCCCAGGCGGCCCCCGAATAGGTCACGGCACCGGGGCGAACTCGGGCAGCTTCAGGGCCGAGTGGGCCGGTCGCTCGGTCGCCGAGGGCATGGTGACGAGGCCGCGCAGCATCGTGTCGCGCTGCTCGAGGGCCTCTGCAGTGATGGGGAAGAGCGTGGCCGTGCCCTTGTCGACCAGGGCCTGGTTCATGGCCACGAACGCGCGGACGCCGTGTTCGTAGGCGGCGAAGGCCGCGGTGTGGTCCCGGTGCGCGGCCAGGGCGTGGGCGAGCGTGTAGGCACCTGCCAGCGCGAGGCTGGAGCCCTGGCCGGTCAGGAACGAGGGGGCGTACGCGGCGTCGCCGACGAGGGCGACACGGCCCCTGGACCAGTGGGGCATGCGGATCTGACCGGCCGTGTCGAAGAACAGGTCGTCCGCCGTGTGCATGGCGTCGACCAGGGCGGGGACCTCCCAGCCCGCGTCCGCGAAGACCGAGGCGACCAGGTCCCGTTGGGCGTCGGGGTTCCGGAGGGCGGCGAGCGGCGGCTGTGGCCGGTGGAAGTTCAGGAAGGCGTGCAACTCGTCGTCCCCGACGGCGTAGAGGGCCGCGGCTCGCCCCGGGGTGTTCCACATCATGATCTCTTGGGAGAGCCCGAAGGTGTTCGGCATGGTGAAGATGGCGAAGCAGTAGCCGAGATAGCGGTGGAACTGTTCCTCGGGGCCGAACAGGGAGTTCCGGGTGGCCGAGTGCATGCCGTCGGCGCCGATCACCACGTCGAACGTGCGCTGTCGGCCACTGCGGAACGTCACGTCGACCCCTCGCGCGGACTGGTCGAGGGTGTCGATGGAGTCGTTGAACAGGAACTCCACGTCGTCGCGGACCAGGGTGTGGAGGATCGTGGCCAGATCTCCGCGGCGTACCTCCAGGTCCTGTCCCTCGGGACTTCCGGCGGCGCGCGCGTCGACCGAGGCCACGGTGGCGCCGTCGGCGTCGAGGAAGGTGAAGCGGCGCAAGTCGATGTGCGCGTCCCGCAGTTGCGGCAGGACGCCCATCCGCCGGACCACCTCGACGGCCGTGCCGCGGATGTCGATCGGATAGCCGCCGCCGCGCAGCGCGCCCGCCTTCTCCACCACGGTGACGGCGCAGCCGGAGCGGTGCAGCCAGTACGCGAGGGCGGGTCCGGCGATGCTGGCCCCGGAGATCAGGACCTCGCGCCTCTCGGGAGTGCTGACGCGCGTGGACGGGTCGGTGGATGTCATTCCTGGGTTCCCTTCTTCGTGATGCGGACAACGAGCAGTGACAGCGCGGCGACGAGACCGGCGACGACGAAGCCCGCGGTGAAGGCCGATTCGGACGGCAGGCCCGTCGTCGGGTCGGCTCCGGCGTCGAGGATCGCGCCGCCGACCTGGGCGCCGATGGCGACGCCGATCACGCGGGTCACCACGAGCAGGCCGGTGGCGATGCCGGTGTCCTTGGTGTCGACGGCGGTGGCGGCGCGGGTGAGAAGCGCCGTGGAGGCGACGCCCGCGGCGATCGCGGTGAGGACCTTCGCGAGGACGAGCTGCCAGGCCGCCGTGTGCAGCGACGCCAGGGCGAGCGTCGTGGCCGCCGTGACGACGGCACCCGCGACGAGCACGGTACGCAGACCGAGGCGCCGCGCCGCGACCCCGCCCACCGAGTCGCTGACCGCCCCGGCGATGGCGCCTGGCAACAGGAAGAGGCCGATGTCGGTGGTGTCGAGCCCGAAGCCGTACCCGTCGGCCGGCAGCGCGAACAGCTGCGGGAGCAGGAAGGCCACCATCCCGAAGCTGGCGGTGACGACGAAGGTGAGCACGCACGAGTGCCAGATGGCGGGCCGTCCCAGCATGCGCAGGTCGACCATCGGCGAGGCCGCCCGGCGCTCGACGGCGACCCACCCGGCCGTGAGGGCGACCACGACCACCGCGAGGGCGCCGACCGCGAGGGGCGGCAGACCGGAGCCCGTCACCTTCACGAGCCCGAGCATGAACACGAGCAGCGTGCCGCTCAGGAGCACCACGCCGGGCCAGTCGATCCCGCTGTCCGGCCGGACCGGCGGATCGTGCGGCAGCAGCCGTGTCACGGCCGCCGTCGTCACGATGATCGCGATCGTCGGCAGCGCGAACATCCAGTGCCAGGACAGCTCTTCCGTGATCGGCCCGGCGCTCAGCGTCCCCACCATGCCGCCGCCCGTGAACAGCGCCATGACGAGGCCGATCGCCAGCCGCGACTCTCTCGGAGGGAGGTGTTTGCGCACCAGGATGAAGGAGAGGGGCAGCGCGCCCACCATGACGCCCTGTAACACCTGACCGACCAGGAGCACCGGCAGGTTCGGCGCCAGGGCGGCCAGCAGGCCACCGGCAGAGACCACGGCCATCAGCAGGACGAGGACCCGCTTCCCACCATAGCGGTCGCCGAGCTTGCCCGCGACGGGCGCGACGACCGCACCGGTGATGAGCAACGTGTTGCCGATCAAGGCCCCTTCGGAGGGACTGACCCCCAATTCCCGTTGCAGCTGCGGGAGCGCGGGCTCCACCACGGACTGCAGGGTGCCGAGGGCGAGTGCCAGGATGCCGAGGGCACCGATCGACACCCTCCCGACGCGGGCAGGGGAAACGACAGTTACGGACATGGACGTCCTGTTCATCGTTGGGTGCGGGCGAGCGCGAGCAGGAGCGGTCGGCGCGAGCGAGCGCGAGCACCTGCGGGATGCGCGTGCCTCCCACACTCGCCTCCGGCGCCCCGGCCGGGCATCGTCCCCCGCCGCCGTCTTCTCCTGGTGCGCCCGGACCAGCCCGCACCCGCCCTGGTGCCTGCGCACTACAGACCGACGCGGAACCCGGCATCCGGAAGGGTCACAGCAGTCCCGCGGTACTGGCGGGCCGCACCGCGCCCGGACCGAAGCGCGCCCGGGCCCGGTCGGCCGCGGCCTCGATGCGGCGGGCCTTGTCTTCGTCGGCCCCGAAGGCCAGTTGCCGGGACACCGCCCCCGCGTCGCACAGATCGCCCGCGCGCAGCGTGAGGCAGCGGACCCGGGCGCGCTGCAGCCCCAGCGTCCCGTGCAACGCGTGTGCCGCCCGGCGGAGTTGAGGACTGTGCGCGGTGGGCTCGGGCAGGGTGCGGCTGCGGGTGATCGACGCGTACCCGGTGCGGTCGGCGTACTGGACGGTCAGGGTCAGCGAGCGGCAGGCCTGCCGCTCGCCGCGCAGCCGGGCGCCGAGGTGTTCGGTGAGGTGGGCCAGGGCGCCGCGCTGCCGGTCGGGGTCGAGTTCGTCGCGGGCGAAGCGGTGCTCGGCGCTGAAGGTGCGGGGCGGGGCGCCGGGGGTGACCCGGGTGGGGTCGATGCCGGCCGCGCGCTCGTGGAGCCGGCGTCCGGCCGCCGTGCCCAGGATGCGCTGGAGCGTGAGCAGGGGAGTGGCGGCGATCAGGTCGGCGGTGGCCAGGCCGTAGGAGGCCAGGGTGCGGACCGTCGCCGGGCCGACCCCGGGCAGCGCGGCGGCGGGCAGCCCGGCGAGGAACGCGGTGACGGCCCCGGGGTCGTCGGGGACGGCGCGGATCGTGCCGGGGGCACCGCGGTGGGCGGCGAGTTGGGCGAGGAGCGGGTTGGGGCCGACGCCGATGGTCACGTCGAGGCCGAAGACCGCGGCCGCCCGCATCCGGATCAGGGCCGCGAGGGCGGTGGCGTCGCGGTGGAAGTACCGCACGCTCCCGGACACGTCGGCGAGCGCCGCGTCGGGCGGCAGGGCCTGCACCACGGGCGTGAACTCGGCCAGGGTGTCCATGATGTGGTGGTACGTCGGCTCGGGCTGCGGGTCGCCGAAGTGGAGGTAGAGGATCATCGTCGGTCACCCCGCGCTTCCGGGACTCGCATGGTGGAAGGTCCTTCCGTCGAGAGCGGTGAGGGCGGCCGGGGTGCCAGGGGGCTTGAGGTCGGCCCAGGGGTGCAGGGCGTAACCGGTCGGCTGGGTGATGGTGCGGCGCGTACCGGCCCGGTGTGCGGGGGACGCGGCGCGGGCGAGCCGGTCCGCGACGGCGGCGGGGCCGCCGTCCCGGTGCGCTTCGATCAGCTCGGCCAGGTCCCAGGCGGCGGTGCCGGTGATGCTGAAGGCGCGCGGCGGGCGGCGGGTCAGCGTCCCGCGGACCAGGAGCAGGTTGCTGTGGAAGACCGTATGGGCGCACTGCGCGTGGCTGTCCTCGAAGAACGCCAGGTCGGACAGTCCGGTGGGGTCGTCGAGGGTGGCGAAGATGACGCGCTTGCCGGAGCGGATCGGGGGTGTCTGGGTGGCGACCTTGACCCCGGCGACCAGCACCGTGGCGCCGTGCCGCAGCCGGGGCAGCTCGGCGGCGGGCGTCGCGCCGATGTCGGCCAGCAGGGAGCGGTGGTCCTCGAGGAGATGGCGGGAGACGTCCATGCCGAGCACGTCCAGTTCGGCGGCGAGCTGTTCGGAGCTGTCCATGGCGGGCAGGCCGGTGAGCGCGGCGGTGGAGCCGCCCGACTCGACGGCGTCGCCGTCGCCCGTGCTCTCGCTCATGGGCAACTGCCCCGTGGCGGAGCCCTGGCCGCGTCCCGACCGGTGCAACTCGGAGATCTTCAGGAGGAGTTCGCGTCGCCGCTGCCCGAACGCGTCCAGCGCCCCGACCTGCGCGAGCCGTTCGGCCAGCGGGCGGCTGGGCCGGGCGCGCTGCCAGAAGTCCTCCAGGGAGGTGTAGGGCTGCCCGGCGGTGATGCGTCCGCTCTCGGCCTCGGTGATGCCGCGGACCTGCGAAAGTCCTATCCGTACCCCCCACTTACCGGACACCAGTTCGATTATGTGTGCGGACTGGGAGCGGTTGATGTCGGGCAGCAGCAGCGGCACCCCGTGCCGACGGGCGTCCGCGGCCAGGACGCGCTTGTGATACATCCCCGGATCGTGCGTGAGCAGCCCGGCGAGCAGGGCCGCCATCCGGTGGGCCTTGAGCCAGCTGGACTGGTAGGCGGGCTGCGCGAAGGCCGCGGCGTGCGCCTTCGCGAAGCCGAAGCTGCCGAAGCCCTCCAGGACGTCCCACACGTCCCGGACGGCCTGCACCGGATAGCCGCGGGTGCGGGCCTGACCGGCGAACCAGGCCCGCACCCGGCCCTGCCGCTCGGGGTCGGACAGGGCGCGGCGCGCCTCGTCCGCCGTGCCCCGGTCGCAGCCGGTCATCGTCGCCATGATCGCGATGACCTGCTCGTGGAAGACCACCTGCCCCTCGGTCTGGGCCAGGATCGGCTTCAGGTCGGGGTGCGCGTAACGGGTCCTGTGCCTGCCGTCGCGGGCCTTGATCAGCGGCTCCACCATGTTCGCGGCGACCGGTCCCGGCCGGAACAGGCTGATGTCGAGGGTCAGGTCGTCGAAGGACCGCGGCCGCAGGTTCTGGACCAGCTCGCGCTGGCCGGGGCTCTCCAGCTGGAAGGTGCCGAGGGTGTCCCCGGACGTGATCATGTCGTACGTGGCCGGGTCGCCCGGCGGCACCTGCGCGGGGTCGTCCAGGTCCAGGTGCTCGCCGGTGACCCGCTCGATCTCGGCGACCGCGTGCGCGAGCGCCGACTGCATGCGTACGCCGATGACGTCGATCTTCGGATGCCCGGTGTCCTCGATGTCCTCCTTGTCGAACTGGGACATGGCGATGTTCTCCACGGTGGTCGGCGCCACCGGGGTGCGCCGCAGCAGCCCCGCGTTGGAGACCAGGAGGCCGCAGGGGTGCATGGCCGCCTCGTGCGGCAACCCGTCGAGCGCCTCCACCAGTTCCCACAGCCGCCCGTGGTCCTCCGCGGCGACCTCGCGCAGCTCCGGCAGCTCGGCGAGGGCCGCCCGCACGTCCTTCGCCCGGATGTGCGGGAACGCCTTGGCGAGGCGGGCCGCCTCGCCCGGGTCCATGCCGCGGGCCCGCGCCACGTCCTCGATCGCGCCGCGCGCCCGGTACGTCTTGTACACCGCGAGCGTCGCCACCCGGTCGTCGCCGAAACGTTTCCTCACCGCCTGGTAGACCTCCAGGCGCCGCGCCGACTCCACGTCCAGGTCGATGTCGGGCAGCGCGGACCGCCGCGCGGACAGGAACCGCTCCATCAGGAGTCCGTGCGCCACCGGGTCGACCGGGCTGATCCCGAGGAGGTGCGTGACCAGCGAGCCCACGCCCGAGCCGCGGGCCGCGACCCGGATGCCCAGGCCCTGTGCCTGCGCCGCCACCTCGGCGACGGTCAGGAAGTACCCGGCGAAGCCGTGCCCGGCGATGATCCGCAGCTCGTCCTCGAGGCGGTCCCAGCGCCGCACCTCCCGGTGGTAGCCGCGGCGCATCATGCCCGCCGCGCACCGGTCCGCAAGCACCTTGTCCGCCAACTCGGCACGCGCGCCCACCAGTTCGGACTCCGGGAGGTTCAGCTGTCCGAGCCCGAACGCCGCGCCGGGGTCGACCGCGCAGGCCGCGGCGGTCTCCTCGGTCGCCGTGAGCAGCCGCCGCGCGTCCGCGCCCCTGCCGCCCGCGGCCTCGGCGATCCGTCCGGCGATCCGCTCCATCTCCCCGGCGTCCTTCAGCCACCGCTGCCCGCTGTCGAGCCGGGACGCGTCCCGGTCGTCGACCGGGACGAGGAGACGGGCGGAGTCCAGGATGTCGGCGACCTCGCCCTGCCGCGGATCGGCGTAGCGCACGGCGTTGCTCAGCACCGTCTCCACCTGCTGCTCGGCGGCGAATCCCGCCATCCGGGCGGCGAGGCGCAGCGATCCGGGGCCGGTTCCGGACCGCCCGTGCCAGGACACCTCGACGCGCAGCGACCGGCCGAACCGCTCGCGCCACGGGTCGAGCAGCGCCGCGGCCCGGTCCGGCCGCCCCGCCGCCAGGGCCCGCCCCACCTCGGAGTCCGCCCCGAGGAGCACGAACGCCCCGTCCTCCGCGCAGGTCAGGTCCTCCCAGGTGACGCCCTGGTCCGGGTGTGCCGCGCCCGCCGTCACCAGTCGGCACAGCTCGGCCCAGCCGCGCGCGTCCCGGGCCAGGAACACCGCGCGCAGCGGCGCCTCGGTCACGAACGCGCCGCCTCTGGCGGGGGTCCGCCGCCGCCCGGCCGGTGTCGCTCCCGGCGCCGGTACGCCGGGCACGGCCAGGTCGACCCCGAACAGTGGCCGGATGCCCGCCCGTGTGCACGCCTTGGCGAAGCGCACCGCGCCCGCGAGCGAGTCCCGGTCGGTCAGCGCCAGGGCGTCGAGCCCGCGCTCGGCGGCGCGCTCCGCCAGTGTGTGCGGATGGCTGGCCCCGTACCGCAGCGAGTAGCCGCTCGCTGCGCGGAGATGCGTAAACGACATACACACCTCCTGGCTCCCATGACCCCCCTCTGTGTCGTTCGGCTCGCTCGGCCTCAATGAGCACTCTAACTCAATGTTCGCACGTTCGTTCGATAAGCGATGCGGAGTTCCTGTCTGAGTTCATGGTTACCTGAATTCAGGATTGCGTGTACTGTCGCGGCATGCTGACCGTCGCCCCCGACATCGAGGTCCTCGCCCGGTTCGGCCGTGCGCTCGCCGACCCGATCCGCTGCCGCATCCTGCTCGCCCTGCGCGACGCCCCCGCCTACCCCGCCGACCTCGCCGACGCGCTCGGCGTCTCCCGCACCCGGCTGTCCAACCACCTGGCGTGCCTGCGCGACTGCGGCCTGGTCGTCACCGTCCCCGACGGCCGCCGCACCCGGTACGAGCTGGCGGACGAACGCCTGGGCCACGCCCTCGACGACCTGCGCACCGCCGTCGTGGCCGTGGAGACCGACCGCACCTGCCCGGACGCCGAGGAGAAGGGCTGCTGCTGATGGCCGCCGAGACGCCGATGTCCCGGGGCCCCGCTCCGGCCCGGCGGGACGTGCTCGCCCGCCGAATACGCCTGCTGGTCGCGGCCACGATCGCCTACAACGTCGTCGAAGCGGTCGTCGCCCTCACCGCCGGGTCCCTCGCCTCCTCCACCGCCCTGATCGGCTTCGGCCTCGACTCCGTCATCGAGGTCTCCTCCGCCGCCGCGGTCGCCTGGCAGTTCTCCGCCCGCGAGCACGCGGTACGGGAGGCGCGCGAGCAGCGCGCCCTGCGGATCATCGCGGTCTCCTTCTTCGCGCTCGCCGCGTACGTCGGCGTCGACGCCGTCCGCACGCTGGCCGGCACCGGGGAGGCGGAGCGCTCGATCCCCGGCATCGTCATCGCCGCCCTGTCCCTGGCGGTCATGCCCTTCCTGTCCGCCGCCCAGCGCCGCACCGGGCGCGAACTGGGTTCCGCCAGCGCGGTCGCGGACTCCAAGCAGACCCTGCTGTGCACCTACCTGTCCGCCGTCCTCCTGCTCGGCCTGCTCCTCAACGCCACCCTCGGCTGGTCCTGGGCCGACCCGGTCGCCGCCCTGGTCATCGCCGTCATCGCGGTCAAGGAGGGGCGCGAGGCGTGGCGGGGCAAGGGGTGCTGCGCGCCCGTCGCGGTGGCGTCGCCCGTCGCGGTGGCGTCGCCCGTCGCGGTGGCGTCGCCCGCCGACGCCGGGGCGGACGCCTGCGGCTGCTGCCGGCCGGTCAGGCGGCGGTTGCCTTCCTGAGGGTGCGCAGGCACAGCGAGAGCGCGGTGTGTCTGGGGGTGTCGTAGTCGCGGGTCTGCTCCCAGGCCGCGTAGAGCAGGGCCCACAGGACGCTCTGCAGCCAGGTGCTGTCGACGTCGGGGTCGAGCGTGCCGTCCCGCTGGCCGCGCTGGACGAGGGTGATCAGGGCGCGGTCGGACGGGGTTTCCTCCCCCTCCTCCAGGCCGGACCAGGCCCAGAACTGGGGCACGTCGTAGAGCAGCATGAGGCGGTCGCCGAGCTCGAAGTACTCCAGGCACAGCCGGTCCAGGGCCTCCGGGGCCGGTCCTTCGTCGAGCCGTGCGCGGGCGGTCGCCGCCTCAAGCCGCTCGCCCACGTCCGTACCGATGGCCGCGAGCAGGTCGGACCGCTCGGGGAAGTAGCGGTGGACGGTGGTGCGCCCCACCCCGGCGGCCTCCGCGACGTCGGCCAGGGAGGCCGCGTGGTCGGCGGAGAGCCGGGTGACGGCGGCGTCCAGGATCGCGCGCCGGGTGCGGGCGCGGGTGGTGCTCTCCCGCGCGGCCGTGGCTGTGGCTCTGGCTCGTGTGGCTGAGCCTGGCGTGGCTGTGCCCTGCGTGGCTGTGCGGTCGGACCCCATGCGCCCACGGTAGTCCCTCGTAGCCGTACCGCATGCCGAATCGAAACACAATTGACCGTTGTGGAACATCGATGTTCCACTGTGGGTATGTCCGCTCCCATTCCCTCCACCCCTGCCACTTCTGCCGCCTCCGCCACCTCCGCCCCCGCCGTCGACTCCCCGTCCCGCGCCCCGGGTGCCGCGCCGCGCCTGCGCATCCTGTGGTCGTTCGCCCGCCCCCATCGGCGCACGCTGATCCACGGCCTGTGCCTGGCCCTGCTCGTGTCCGGTCTCGGCCTCGCCACGCCCATGGTCACCAAGCAGGTCCTCGACGCGCTCGGCACCTCGTCGTCGCTCCTCGGCCCGGTCCTCACGCTGCTCGCGCTGCTCGTGGTCGGTGGCGCGGTGTCGTTCTGGCAGTGGATCCTGCTCGGCGCGCTGGGCGAGCGCGTGGTCCTGGAGGCCAGGGAGTCGCTGGTGCGGCGCTTCCTGCGAGCCACCGTGCCCGCGGTCACCGCGCGCCCGACCGGCGAGCTCGTCACCCGCGTCACCTCGGACACGGTGCTGCTGCGCGAGGCCGCGTCGGAGTCGCTGATCGGCCTGGTCAACGGGACGGCCATGTTCGTGGGCAGCCTCGTCCTCATGGGCTGGCTCGACCCGGTGCTGCTCGCCACCACCCTGGTCGCCGTGGCCCTGACCGGCGCGGTCTTCGCGTTCCTGATGCCCGGCATCGCGCAGGCGCAGCAGCAGGCCCAGGAGCACGTGGGGCGGCTCGGCGGCGTGCTGGAGGGGACGCTGCGCGCGATACGCACGGTGAAGGTCAACCGCGCCGAGGGCCACATGGAGAAGCGGATCCTGACCGACGCGCGCGCCTCCGCCGAGTACGGCACCCAGGTGGTCCGCCGCGAGGCGCTGGCCTGGACCACCGCGTGGTCCGGCGTCCACCTGGCCATCATCGTGATCCTCGGCGTGGGGGCCTGGCGGGTGGGAGAGGGGCATCTGGAGGTCTCCAGCCTGATCGCCTTCCTGCTGTACGCGTTCGCGCTGATGGAGCCCGTCACCGAGGTCAGCGAGAACGTCACCAAGCTCCAGGCCGGCATCGCCGCGGCCGAACGCATCCGGCAGGCCGACGAGTTGGGTGCCGAGGACACCGCGAGCCCCGCCGCCGACGGGCACGCGCGCCCCGCCGGGAGCCCGGACGAGACACCCGTGCTGCGCCTCAGCAAGGTCACCGCGGCCTACGGCCCGGACCGGCCCGCCGCCGTGCGGGATATCGACCTCGAGATCCCCCGCCGTGGCCACACCGCCGTCGTCGGCCCGTCGGGCGCGGGCAAGACCACCCTGTTCTCCCTCGTCCTGCGGTTCCTCGAACCGACGCACGGCGAACTGCTCCTGGACGGCCGCCCGTACCGCGACCTCACCCACTCCGACATCCGCGCCCGCCTCGCCTACGTCGAGCAGGACACCCCGGTCGTCCCCGGCACGATCCGCGACAACCTCCTGCTCGCCCGCCCCGACGCCACCACGGACCAACTCCGCCAGGCGCTGCGGGACGTACGGCTCGCCGACAAGGTCGACGCGCTCGACGAGGGCCTGGACACCCCTCTGTCCTCGACCGGCGTGTCCGGCGGCGAGCGGCAGCGCATCGCCCTGGCCCGTGCGCTGCTCGCCACCCCCGACGTGCTGCTCCTTGACGAGGCCACCGCCCAGTTGGACGGGCTGACCGAGGTGGCCGTGCACGACTGCATCCGCTCGCGCGCGGCCACCGGCGCCGTGGTGACGATCGCCCACCGCCTGTCGACCGTGCTCGACGCGGACACCATCGTCGTCATGGAGGGCGGCCGCGTCCGCGCGCAAGGCCGGCACGAGGAGCTCCTGCGCTCGGACGCGCTCTACCGCGAGCTGGTGGAGTCCCTGCGCATCGCGGCACCCGTCGAGCCGGACCCGGTGCGCGGCGCAGGATCCGTTTGAGGGAACCGGTGCGGGGGTCGGGCTGGGGCGCCCTTTCTCCCTCAACTGGCCCTGTTCACAAGTGAGTTGAGGTATGTCGATCTTGAAATGACCCCGCCAGTCAGTGATGCGGCTCACATTTCGAGTGGGCGGTTTGTGGTGCTTTCATGCCTTTCCTCGAAGGTGTCTCGTCGCGACGGCTCGGGTGACGGCGACAGGTGTCCGGAGTCGTCCGATTGGGTCGCCGCCACCCGGGCGCGATACAACGAACGGCATCCCACCCCTCAGCTCCACCCCGACTCCACCCTCGGAGAGGACCCGTCATGCCCGCGACCCCGCACCCCGCCACCCCTGCTCCCCGGAGCCTCGCCGACCTTCCGTTCGCCCACCGCCTCGAGGCGTTCGAAGGGGTGCTCGGGCGGGACGGGGACCACGAGTCCGTGCACTTCGGCGAGGGTGACTTCGTCGATCTGGACGGCGGTGGCAGCGTCTTCCTGGAGTGCGCCTTCTCCTCGGTGGCCGTCGAGGGCGGGCGGTACCGCCGGGTCCGCTTCACCGACGTCTGGACGTGGCAGACCCGCTGGGTGGGTACCGACCTCGCCGAGACCCAGTGGACGGACTGCGAGTCGGGCGCGGGGCTGCTCGCCGGGGTGGAGCTGTACGGCGCCCGTCTCCGCCGGGTGGTGTTCCACCGCTGCAAGTTCGACTCGGTCAACCTGCGCGCGGCCGAGCTGCGCGACGTCACCTTCGTGGACTGCCTGCTGCGTGATGTCGACTTCGGCGGCGCGCGTCTCAACGGGGTCGCCTTTCCCGGTACGACGCTGGAGCGCGTCCGCTTCGACAACGTCACCGTGGACCGGGCCGACCTGAGCGGGGCGGCGGCCCTCGGTATCGCCTCGGGGCTCGAAGGGCTGCGCGGGGCGACCATCAGCGGCATCCAACTCCTTGAGCTGGCACCGGCGTTGGCGGACCTGGCGGGGCTGCGGGTGGCGGACGCCTGAGCGGTGCTGATGCCGGTGCCGGTGGCCGTGCCGGTGCCGGTGGCCGTGCCGGTGATCGCTGGATTCACCCGGCGATTTTTTACCCGCGCGTAACTTCACACTTGCACTACTGGCTCGTAATTTAGCGTGACCACGTCAACCCCGTGTCCCGGGTCACAGGGTGATCGTTACCCAGTCCTTCGCACTCCCCCGAGCCGCAAGGAGATCACCCGATGCTGCCCTGGAGACGAGCGCTGCGCGCGCTCACCGCCGCCCTGATCGTCGCGGGCGCCGCCACGCTCACCCCCACCGCCACGGCCGCCGAGTCCGCTCCCTCGCGCGCCACCGCCGCCGCCGTGTCGAGCGGCTGGAACGACTACGGCTGCAAACCGTCCGCCGCCCACCCCCGCCCGGTCGTCCTCGCCCACGGCACCTTCGGCAACTCCGTCGACAACTGGCTCGTCCTCGCGCCCTACCTGGTCAAGCGCGGCTACTGCGTCTTCTCGCTGGACTACGGCCAACTGCCCGGCGTGCCCTTCTTCCACGGGCTCGGTCCGATTGACAAGTCGGCCGAACAGCTCGACGTGTACGTCGACAAGGTGCTCAAGGCGACGGGCGCCGAGGAGGTCGACATCGTCGGGCACTCGCAGGGCGGCATGATGCCCCGCCACTACCTGAAGTTCCTCGGCGGCGCCGAGAAGGTGAACGCCCTGATCGGCCTCGTGCCCGACAACCACGGCACGACCCTGCTCGGCCTGACCAAGCTGCTTCCCTTCTTCCCGGGCGCGGAGGACCTGCTGTCGGCGGCCACCCCCGGACTCGCCGACCAGATCGCCGGGTCGAAGTTCCTCACCAAGCTGAACGCGGGCGGCGACACCGTCCCCGGCGTGCGCTACACCGTGATCGCCACGAAGTACGACGAGGTCGTCACCCCGTACCGCTCGCAGTTCCTGAACGGCCCCGACGTGCGCAACGTCGTCGTGCAGGACCTCTGCGCGGTGGACCTCTCCGAGCACGTCGCCGTGGGCATCCTGGACCGGGTCGCCCACCACGAGGTGGCGAACGCCCTCGACCCGGCCCACGCGACGCCGACCACCTGCCTGTCGTAGGAGCGGCCCGACCCGGTAGGCGAAGGGCCGCCGCCACCCCCCGTCCGGGGTGGCGGCGGCCCACACCACTCCCATGCCCCGGATGACCACCCATCGGCCGGGTGGGGCCGGTACGCGGGCCGGTCGGCC